>JAZUCR010000928.1:0-5512 GCA_045639225.1 Victivallales bacterium | reverse complement strand
AACTTCCGGACGGAGTAACGGTCAAATATTATTATTCGACTCCGGAATATGCCTACCTTGAACTGGACGGCAAGGGACCGTTCGACCGGAAATTCACCGTTCCGGCCCGATTCAGGAAAATGTGGGTCAACGATCAAGCGGCCGAACCGGGCAGGATCACAGGCGATCTCCCGGTCCGGGTCTTCATGTCCACCGGAAAAACTTTCATCGGAAATCGGCTTCTGCAGATCGACGATGTCCGCGGACTGCAATACGGCGATACGATCCCGCTGACCCGGAGCAAACGGTTTGCCGGTGAAACCCTTTATTATATGGGACATTACGACTCCAATGCGCTGGATTCGGTCATTGAGGTCAAAAACAACGATGACGCCCTGGAACTGCTGTTCCGGAATTTGCAGAACAAATACGGCAACGGCTCATTGATCTCCGTCCATATCAACGGATCGAAGATTGCCGAATTCGATTGTTACACCCCAGTCAAACGCAAAAGCAAAAAGGATCCGGCCGGCATCTTCGACACCAGACTCAGGAAATGGACGGTCCCGCTGGGAAAATACCGCGGGTCTCTGGTTCTCGCGAGTATCAGGATCAGCCAGAAAACCAGCCCGAATTCGGACCTCATGTTCGCTTCACGTCCCCGCCTGGTCCGCGACAAACGGCAGGAACTGACCGTGACTTTCCCGGATCCGGCGAATCCGGCACCGAAACCGAAGAAATATGTTCCCCCGTCCGGCTCTCCGGAACAGTGCTTCCGTCCGGCTTTCAAGGATGATGCCGTAAAGGACGGGACCATGATCATCCGGAAAAAAGGGATCAACATCATTTTTTCGAAGGAAATGTATCCTGTGCAGCCGGACAAACGGGTTTTTCTCAGCGGCAGATTGCGTCTGGTTTCCGAGGGAAAAGGATCGGTTTCGTTCGGAGTGGCGTATTACGATGCGGCAAACCGCCAGATCACAGGGCCCCCGATCAGCCGTATTCCGGGAACGCTCACCACCTTGTCCGCTGAAGCCAAAGCGGGAACTCTCCGGCTCATGGTTTCCGATGCCGCCAACTGGCAGACCGGCGGTCTTCCTGCCGTCGGGAAAGAACTCCCCGCCCGTGAAGTTCTCAGCCCGGTGGAAGGAATTTCGAAATACGGCGGCGATTACGGGGTCTTTCTGAAAAAACCGCTGAAAAAGGCCATCGGATCCGGAACGCCGATCGCACTGCACAAGCCGAGTTCGACCTACCATTATGTCTTCCAGCACGGGAAACTGAACCGGGAATTCACTTTGGCCGGAGGGCAGCTGCAATGGTGGCCCGGCGCCGTCAAATACCGCGTGATCTTACTCAGCGACGTTCCGGTTCAATTCAATGATCTCAAACTTGATGTGTTCACGAAACCATGAAATGAGCTGAATCCGTAACATATAAAGGAGCAAAATGATTTTTCCGGATTTTATCTCTGCCCCTCCGGCAGTCTATGCAGTTGGTAACGAATACCAGATTTTTCTCACGACGTCCATTGAAACATTGATGTGGGTCAATGTCGGTAACGAAGAATATTACGATGATTCCAATGGAATTTTGCGGTCCGGTTCATCGACTCATATCATGTCTGTTCCCATGGAAGAACTTGACCGTGCCGAGAAATATACCATCTGCTTCCGGCGGGTCTATGAGCGGAAGCCGTATTTTTCCAATACGGGGGAAGTCGAGACTCTGACATTTCAATTCCGTCCGCTGAGAGGACCTGAAGTCTCTTTATATATGATTGCCGATACGCACAACCGCATTAACGCTCCGGTAGAAGCGGGGAAGTTTTTCGGAGATAAACTGGATCTTCTGATCCTGAACGGCGATATTCCGAACGACAGCAATGAAATCAGATTCTTCGAAGCTTTTCACCGGATAGCCGGTCGAATCACCCAAGGTGAAATCCCCGTTGTCTGTTCTCGCGGCAATCATGACCTCCGCGGTATTCATGCAGAAGATCTGGAGCATCATATGCCGGGGAATCACGGGGTAAGTTATTACACATTCCGCCTGGGGCCGGTTTGGGGAATTGTGATGGATTGCGGTGAAGACAAGCCCGATGATCATGAGGCATACGGACACACAATTTGCTGTCATGCTTTTCGCAAACGGGAAACGAAGTTTCTTGAACAAGTCATCCGGACTGCCGCTCAGGAATATGATGCTCCCGGTATCAAATACCGTCTCGTCGTTTGTCACATACCGTTTTCCGATATTCACGTACCGCCCTTCGATATTGAACAGGAGCTTTACAAATACTGGTGCAAACTCCTGAGAGAAAATGTGAAACCGGATATCATGCTCTGCGGACACAGGCATCAGACTTACGTTTCCCGCAACGGCAGTGAATGGGATAAACAAGGACAGCCTTGTCCTGTAGTAGTGGGAACGGCACCAGGAAAAGACTGGTCAGGTGTAATCGGTTCCGCGATTGAACTCACCCCCAAAGGTATCCGAATTCGTTTTACGGATCAGGACCACAAGGTATTGGGAGATGAAATTCTTCCGTATAACAGATAAAACAACAATACTGCTGTCTGCACTTTAGGAGCTTGAACATGGTTGACGATGCCTGTTATTACGATTTCAGCAAAGAACAGCCGATCGAATGGGAGGTGATCTCGCAGGATGAAAAGACCTTCCGGTTGAAGGCGGAATTCCAGCATCCGGGCGGAAAAAAACTCCTGCTGGCTGCGGAACACGGGATCCTGATGGATGAAAAAAGCCGTCCGCTCCGCATCCTCGAGTTCATTTTGAACGGGAAAGCCCTGGATTTTTCGAACCGGGCCTCTTCCGCCTATATCGGAAAAAGCATTATCCGGCGCGGACAGGAAGTCGAGCTGAAGCCAGGTCTCAACCAAATCGAAGCCGCGGGGGAAAATCCATTTCCGGACTTTATTCAAGCCATCAGGACCACCCTGGCCGAGCCTTTCACCAAGGTGGAAGCGGCTCCTTCCCTGAATTTCAAGATTCCGAGTCCCAAATACCCGGATTTTGCAAACTGTGCCGGGGAACCGGACCTTGCCGGATATTTGCCGGGAACGGGCTGCACCGTCACGCCGGGCAGATTCGGGTTCAGCAAAGGGGACGGCTATCTGGATTACGCCATGCCCACGCTGGGCAACTTCGACAAAATGTATATGTGCGGCCATCCGAAATATCACAAGCCTTTCCGCTGGAATTATTCCACTCTTCCCGAGGGCGCCGCAAGGCACGGCTCCTACCGTCCGGCAAATCACGGGATCGAGGATGACGAGATTGAGATCAACCATCTTTCCTGCAGCTGGAAAGCGGATTTCGGCGGGATCGGCTTCCGCTGTACCGGATCACTGGCGTCGCCGGGCGTGATCACGGAACGTTCCGATGGGAAAATGCGGCTCGGCGATCTCGAATTCGCCGGGAATTACCGGTATGTGATGATCCCGCGGAAAGACAATACCCTGGAAATCAGTACTCTGGCGGAAGTCAGCGACTGGAGCATGGGGAAGAATTTCCTGCTGCTGTTCGGCACGACCGAATTCCCCGATCTGCCGCTCCTGCTTGTGTTTACGAAACAGCCGGATAACGTCAAACCGGTCTTTCAGCCGGAAACCGGCCGTCTCACTGTCATCGAATTCGGGAATTGTCCGCTGCTGATCAGCGGCACGCCCTTCGGGATGGAAAGTTTCGATCCGATCAACGCAAACGACCGGGATTTTCTGCAGAAAGCGGCGGAACGGTGTCTCTTTTGGAGCAGAGCCTTTCTGGCCTTTCCGGTCAGGTGCGAAGAATATTATAAAAACGATCCTGAAACCAGACGGACTTCAATCGTTCAGCGGTTCAGCTACCGGTATATCCGGGATGACTGGAACACTCCGCCGCTGGAACTGGCTCCGCTGCCGCCGGTTCTTCCGCTCTGCGGGATCGCGGAGGAATCCGGGGAAATCACCGATTTCCATTTCCCCACCAAACACGGCTGGCTCCGCGGATCGGTCGGAAAAACCTCCGCCTATTCCTTGCCGTGGATGCCGACCGCCCGGAAATTCCCGCTTCTGAGCGCAGACCGCGGGGCCGAACTGAAGGAACTGCTGAAAAACGGCTTGCAGAATTATTTCGATTTCGTCGGATCATTCCCGGAAACGACCCAGTCGTATCCCTATGCGGGGGCAGTGCTGGAGCCGTTCGCCTGGACTGCCTCGCTGTTCAATTTCCTCGCCCCGGAAGTAAGGAAAAAGCTGACCGGAATCCTGAAACGCAGACTGCGGATCCTCTGCGATCCCGAATCGGTTTACGATTATCCGGCGATCCAGCATGGATATCTGATGAAGACAATGCCGGATGACCAGGGAATGCTGAATTATTACCGGAATCCGGAACTGCCGCACCTGAAACTCTGGAACTGGTATAAGCGGGTCGAACCGTTCACCGGAACGGAATACAATATCTGTTATCTGAATGTCGGCTTTTTTTCCAGCCGCAGGATCCTGACCGGCAGCCGGGAAGAGATCCTGTCCCTGAATTTTCCGCTGATCTAAAACGACTGGGGACTCGGCCTGATGTTCTATTACATCTATCTCGCCTGTCTGGCCTCAGGCGACTTCGAGCCCGTCCGTGAAAACTGGGAACTGCTGAACAGCGCCTTCAGTTTCTTTTCCAAAATGCACGACTGGGCCTGTATGGGAACAGGCTACAGTGAAAAAGCGATCCTCTGGGTTGAAGGAGCCAATTACGGGGCATTCACCTCCTACATTAATCTGGCGGAGGCGGTCGGGGACAGCAGAGCCTGGGGAATCGGTCAATATCTGGCGGCAAAACAGCAGGCGCTCCGTCACAGTGTCCTGCGGTCCGCCCAGCATTACTACTGCAAGATGTACGGCGTCGAACCGTGGCATATCACCAAATTCATGGAGGAGGAATCCAATCCCGCATGGCAGCATATGGGAGTCCCGGAACAACTGGACGAACTGCGTTACCGCGACGAGGGGGTCTACAACCTGACTACGGAAGGGCTGTATCCGGAAGCGTTCGAAAGTTTCCGGCTATTCCAGCGGGACGAATTCGGGACTCTGATGCAGAAACTGAGGGAATCGCTCCGCAGTCGGCCGGTCAATGAAAGGTCGTCGGACTGGAGCCAGGTTCAGGAAACCGCCTCGCTGCTGATTTCCATGGCGCTCGATCCCGAGGTCAGTTCAGACGAATTGCGGTCGGAAATCGAATTCGCCCGGCAGCAGAAAAGTCTGCTGACCAAATGGCGGGGAATCCATATTTTCAGCCGGAGACTGCCCGAAAAATATTTCGAGACCCAGCTGCTGGCGTGGGATGACATGAAGCATCACCCCGCCTGGCTGGAACATTGGCACAATGTCAGGATCGATTCCGCAACGCTGCATGACAACATTGCGGAAATTGCCTTCGAGGCCAAGCAGGGAGCGAAGATCCGGTTCGGCTGCAGGATAAAACCCGTGCAGATCCTTTTGAACGGATCGGAAACTGACGGGAAGTTTGATTCCGG
>JAZUCR010000927.1:0-3166 GCA_045639225.1 Victivallales bacterium | reverse complement strand
CGGGACATCCCCCATCGGCAGCAGCTGTCCGGGCATAAATCCCGGAAATCTTTCCATTTGCGGTTGATTTTTTTGGCTCTGTCACCGACCGTATATTCAGTGTCCGGCAGATGTTTTCGATCGGCAGCATTCAGGATCCTTCCACAATGTATCAAAAACGATCTATCATACAAATTCCGCCCTGCTCATGGCAAGTTGCGCGATCCGTTTGTCTGTGCCCTCCAGAATGCAAAAAAAGTAAGTATGTCACTAATTTCATAAAAAATTATTATCCACCTCTTGAAAAACCTTAATCGTTGAATATATTATTCATTGAAAAAGATATCCGCCAGCCGTAAAAGTAACAAACCCACTATAAAAAAAGAGGGAGAGAAAATGCTGAAAAAAATGATGTATCTGGCCAGTCTGCTGCCTGCCGTTCTTCTTGCGCAAGGCTGGAAGGAAGATTTTGGCGAGCTGAATTTCAAGAACCAGCCGAACCCGAGAGGCTGGTCCGGCAGTAAAAACTGTATCATGACGCTTGAGAACCATACCTTTGTCTTCAAATCAAATAAGGGGACACCGGCATTCAGCAGGCAGATCAAATATGATTTCACAGGCACGAACCGTTATCTTCAGATGAGGATCGCCTCCGGAGATTACCGGATCCTGATCGGCTCCGGACTCGGATCGGTCTGCGACTGGTTCATGGTCCGTCCGGGACTTTATACCTTCCCGATGTTTGAAATGACGCGTCCCGATTTGGCCGAAAAACCGATGAAGGGACAGACATCTCTGAATCTGTATGTTCCGAAGCGTCTTCAGATCAGCGAACTTGCGCTGGTGGATCAGAATGCAGCAGAAGGTGTTTATGTCAAAGTCGTCGGCGCGGACGGAAAGATCAAAGACTCCCGGACAGCGGCCGTTGCCGGAGATACGGTGGTCATCGAAATGCAGGTCAAGGACAAGCCGGACAATCTTTCGCTGTTCCTCTACAAGGTCAACGAGGAAAAAGCATGGAAGTACCGGAGCCGGCTGGAATCGCTGACCTTGCCCGGAGTGCCGCTGCAGCTGAAAGAAAGTAATGTACCGAACCGTTATCAGGCATCATTCAAGCTTCAGAAAATGCAGAAGGAACTGAAAATAAGCCGCGGGAAACTGATTGCGGCGATCAACTATCTGGGAGCGGACTCCAATGACCGGGGCTATTTTTTCGGATTCTGTCCCAACCCGGTAAAACTGGCCGGCGGAGGTTCGGCAGCCGAGGAAACCGCTCTGAAAGTCTATGATTTCGGACCTCCGAGCGGTCCTGCCGCGGCGGATGCAATTGTGATCAACAATACGGCAAAGCACCCGTCGTTCCGGTGGATACGACCGCCGAGAGGCTATAATCCGGGATTCCGGAAAACGCTGGATCCGCTGATGCTGGATTTTGCCGTAATCGGACCGAAAACCTCGCCGGAGATGGAAATCAAGGTCAAGCCGGGCAAATACAAAGTAGTGCTCGGCGTGGGTGCCGCGAATTCGAAATGCTGGGACTCCAGATCGTTCTTTCCGCTTCGCGGCAAATTTTTCGTAAACGGAGAAATGAAGTGGGAATTCAACGGGGGAGACAAAGAACGTTTTCTTCATATGAATCACGAAGCCCGGGTCAAGGAAAATCTCTATGAAGTCTACATGGCTCCGTATATCAGGGACCTGACCGTGGAAACCGATGCTCCGGACGGAAAGATCAAAGTGAAGATAACAGCCGATGACCGGAATATTCCCCTGAATTATGTCGCGGTCTATCCGGCAGAGGATAAGACCGCGGAAGCCAGACTCGTCCGGATGCAGGGGGAACGGCGCAAGGTATTCGATGAATTCTGGACTGACGATACGCCGACCGAAAAGGAACTGAAAACGAAACTTTCCATTGATTTTGACCGCACGAAAGGGGATTTTGAGATTTTCGCCAGGGAAAATCCGGGAGAATTCATTTTTTTCAACACCATCCCGGAGATTTCGGAGGTCGGCGCACCGCTGCGTCTGCTGACCGCTCCCGGACAGTATGGAGTGGGCATGATCCTGGTCCGTCCATTCAAAGATCTGGAAGACATGACGGCGGAGCTGGAACTGAAGGATTTTCCGGACGCGACCGTCTCCTTTGCCATGCCGTTCCGCTTCTGCGCCTATTCCACGAGAAATCATTTCATCGGCCCGAATCATTTTGTTTCTGCGGGGAAACGGAAGCTGACTGCGGATCAGAGTTATGCCTATCGTCTTTGCCTGAAAACGCCGGAAGACCTGAAACGGGGGATCTACACGGGGAAGATCACCTTTACGGGAAACGGACAGAAAAAAGTTCTGCCCGTTGAAGTCCGGGTCACGGATGAAAAACTTCCCGCGCTGGACGATCATCTGATCGCCATGTTCGGAGTGACCAGCAGGGGACAGGAATTGCGCGATGACCTTGCATTCTGCAAAGAGCAGCTGGGCTGCAATACGGCCGTCCTCATGTGCGGCTGGCCGTATCTGACAAAATTCAAGACGGATGAAAAAGGATTTCCCGTGGAGGTCATTGCGAACCGTAAGCATATTCAGGACTGGTTCGAGGCCTACAAGACCATGAATTCTCCCAATAAGATGCCCGTGGTTTCCCTGATGTCCGCGCAATCGAAGGTGAATTTATATCGTCAGGGTCCGTTCAAACTCCATACGAAGGAATATGAAGCCGCATTGAAGCTGCAGTATGAGATGTACCGGGACTATGCCATCAAATATGCCGGAGCCGCGGGGATCATCGCCGACCTGGGCGGCGAGATGGGTTACGGCAGCGACTTCCCGAAACAGGAAGACATGGATGCCGCCATTGAGGTCTTCAAGCAGGTCTCACGCATTCCCAACGTACTGGCATCTTACCGGTGCAACTGTTCGGAAACCACGAAACAGTTCTACCCCTATCTGCAGGTTCAGGGAGTCAGGGACGCCGGCAGCTGGCCCGTCTCCGACCGGCAGAGCAATTTCGGAAAAAACAAATTTCTGTATTCCTATTCCGTCACCGGCCGTTTTCACAACGGGCTCCATTCCTGGGCGCATGGCGCCAGAGGCAGCATGCGGGAATGGCTGGCCTGGTCGCATACGGTTGAGTTCAACGACTTTCTGGCCTGCTGCGGTTATTGCGGGGGATGTTTCCACAATCGAGTAG
>JAZUCR010000926.1:0-5399 GCA_045639225.1 Victivallales bacterium | reverse complement strand
CGATAGAGCGCGGGCATTTCGCCGTCCGCCAGGCCGAGCGCGATCCACAAAGCGAACGCTCTGCGGCTGGGGACCAGCAGTCCGCCGAAGGATTCGCAGCCGCTCCGCACCCCGTTGATGAATTCGGTCAGCAGTTCGTCTTCCGAAACGCGGTTGCGGAGATGCGCCAGCTTGGCATTGAGCCCTACGGCATCCGGGGAAACATCCGACGGTTTACGGCCCAGATTGGCGGCGATCTCCTCGAAACGTTTTTCCTGCTTTTCGCTGTACCAGCCGCCGAGATTGCCCAGCAGATACGCAATGTCCAGTGTCGCCTGGATCCGTTTCTCCGTCCGTTCCGGGCAATTCGGATTGATGGCGTTGACAAATTTCCGGGTGACGGTGCTGAGATCGTCCGCCGTCAGGTTTCTGGCTTTTCGTTCCACCTGACCGAGGTCGATCGAAGCGATCTTTTCCGCAGTTTTCAGGATCGTGTCTGCGACTTTGACTTCATCCATGGCTCATTCCTCCTGTTTGCAGGTTTCGACGATCTTCTTGCTGTCGGGTTTCTGCCGTGTGTGCTGCATAGATCACCTCACAGGGTCGTTCCATGCTTCAATGCCAAAGCAACTCGTTTGCGATGATCTAATGTACGGATAGCAAGTTCTCTATTTCCACCCATTGCTTTTGTCGTTTTTTCAAGCATGTCTTTTTCAAATTTATTGTTCGAATCCCTCACCGATACGAATTCGTCAAACGCTTTGTTGAATGCTTTCCAACAGCCGTTCGTACCAAGTGAGATAGAAACCGTTTTCCCGCTTGGTATGGATTTGTTTTCAACCAATCCTGTGAAGTAAATGTGGTCCCCGGGTTTGATCTCGACAAATCCTTCATCCAACATAACAATGTCGATCGGAATGTTCTTGTTTTCGATTTTGTTCAGCTGATCAATCAGCTCCTGCACGGTGATTTCTTTTTCTTCCATTTTCCGGCCTTTCCTTTTGGTTTGTTTTTGTGCAGGAGGCCGATAAAAAACCTCCTGCGAACAAGACTTGTTCAACCTTATATTCGCAGGAGGAACGGAATTTTGTCGCAAAATCGAAAAAAAAATCAATCAGGCAGATCGACCCAGCGTTTGCAGCGGCTGACGGCATTGGCGGGTTCATCGATCAGTTTCGGGAAAGTGTTGAAATCAGTCAAGGCTTCCGTCTTTTGTTTTTCCATGCAATGAAAGATACAATGAAAACGATAATCCATAAAATCAGGAATAACGGATGGATCGCCATTGTCAGAATTACAATTATAAACAATGGCAAAAAAAGAAATATGGTCTTTTCAAAATGGTAATATCCCGTAAAAATTGGTTTGAAATTCCGAGAGAACCAGAAAAAAACCATTTTAACATTTTGACGCATTGATTGAACAGATATTTGGGGATTGTTATAAAAAGTAATTTCAATACAACCTTCCAAAAACTAATCAGAAAAGATTCAATGACTTTCAAAATAGCGATCATTCTTTCTCCTGGCTGTGAATCAATATCTTTTTACTTGCATCGGTTAGACAAAATTCAGATTTCGAGCAGCTGTCTCATGGAAGCGGTAAATTCCGGATTGTCCAAGTCGATATTCCAGCTGAAATTTGCCTGTCCCTGTGTTTCTGGCGAAGACAGCCCCCGGCAGTGAGGATTTCATCAATCCGGCAGATCGACCCAGCGTTTGTAGCGGCAGTAGCTGGTCGCATTGGCCGGTTCGTTGATCAGTTTCGGGAAATTGTTGAACACGCCGCAATTTCCCTGCGGGTTGTCGTAATCGATGAATGTCTGCCGGCCGATGACCTCGACCCGGCGCTGACCACGGAAAAACTGACAGGTGATACAGCACTTCTTCTGAAGATCAATGAATTTGAACATAACTCCTCGCTTTCCGATTGTTCTTTTGCGGTTTTATTTGAAAACCATGCTCAGGATCCGGACTTCCGAGCCGGGGTACCGGGCCGCGATCTGATTCCTCTGGCCATGGATTCGGTCAGGGCATTCCGCAAGGTGGTCGTCCCCGTGGTCCAGGACGAATTGTTTCTCCGGATCTGGTAACGGACGGACGCCTGGACATCTTTTCCTTCCGAGGCGGCAAGGACCCGGACTTCATATCCCGGATGCCGCTACAGAAGCTGATTCCGGATCATCGATTCGGTCAGGACATCCGTCAAAGTGGTGCTGTAAGTCGTCCATGATTTCGAGTTCGGATTTTTCGCCTGATACTGGACCTTGACTCTGGCATGATTCCGGAAAACGGGATATTCATCGGCACCCTGCACGGAATACGGCAGGGCCGGCAGAATTCCCAGAACAACAGTCAGCAAAATTGATTTCATAGGCAAAATTCCCGGTTGCTGTTATTGCTCAAATCTGTTTTACAGGCAATATAACAGATAAACGGATTATTTCAAATCGAGATATGAATACCGCTCCAAAAAACGCCGGATCACAAAAAGTTTCCGATGTTGAACCAGAATTCGGCCCGGTAGGTGATCCGGGCCGCCTCTTTGCGTTTGAGATTGGCCTTGCGTCCTTCCGGATCGTCCTTGTAGCCGTCATGGGCTTCCCAGTCGGCTTTGAGCTCGTTCCATTCCTTTTCCGGATAAGCCGTCACTTCCACCTCGATGAAATCATGCGGGACCCCGTCGAGGTCGTGCAGTTCCTGCCACAACACCCGGTGGCTGATCTCTTCGAAGCGTTCTCCTTCCGGACGGAAGAAGATCAGTTCTTCGCGGATGCGTTTGTCGATGAACGCATATTCGAGCGAAACGCCGTCGAATTTTTCATCGGGATTGATTTCGGGATCGAATTCAAGGACTTCCACGGCATCGCCGGCATCATAGCCCCAGCCGCCTTTGAAACAGCATTGATTGGCGGTGCGGGGGAAATGCTGACGCAAAATCTCGCGCGGAACCGGATAATCCGCAGGCAGACGATACGGAAAATCGAGTCTGCCGTTTTCATCCAGCTGCCGCATCTGTTCCTCCAGCTTGTCAAATTCCTTTTGGGATTTTTCCAGTTCCTCAGTCATTTTCTTGAGATCGTCGAGCATGTCTTTGAGTTCCTGCATGTCTTTGTCATTCATCTTCAGTCCTCCTGGTTTGAAAGTGTGCTGTCAAAACGTTTCTGTCTCCATATAAGCGGTGAATTTCGTCAATTTCCGCTGTCTTCATGGATTATTCGCAGGAAAATTCAATTTTTGTCGCGGAACTGGAAAATCAACTCAATCGGGCAGGTCGACCCAGCGTTTGTAGCGGCAGAAACTGGTCGCATTGGCAGGTTCGTTGGTCAGTTTCGGGAAATTGTTGTACACGCCGCAGGCCCCTTTGGGATTATCGTAGTCAATGAAGGTCTGCCGACCGATGACCTCGACTCTGCGCCGCCCCTTGAAAAACTGACAGGTGATGCAGCACTTCTTCTGAAGATCGATGAATTTGAACATGATGTCACTCCTTTTGCTATATTGTGTTTATTTACTGAGAAACTCTTCCAAGGTCTCATTTGACAAAGCATGACAATATGCGGCAAGCTTGTATTTCTTCACTTGAATAAACATTTCAGCACGCCTGGCAAGACCTTTTCTGGTGGTAAAAAACAAGGAAGCTAAAAATACGAACCAAAGAAGAATTACGATATGTCCAAAAAAAGACCAGATGCTGCCCAAAATACTACCAACAATCAGCAAGGCAATAAAAATGATCATTTTTCCTTTCGGACTGACAAGCATGCGGTATATTTCAAGATTCGGCAAGGGGTAGAATTGTATAAACTCTTTATAAATTTCGAGTCTGAGAATTGCCTTTTGTGCCGCCGGGATCGTTGAACACGTCGCGCCGATTTTATCTATCAGAGCCTGGACATCGTCGGTTGTATTCAATGCGGCATTTCGAATCGTTTCGGAAAGAATTGCAGTCTGTTTTTTTGCCGAATCCGCTTCTTCTCTGGTAGCATACTCGATCCCGTTCACGGTCCGGATGTTTTGATCTTCGAGTTTGAGCTTGTCGGCAATTTCCTGTTCTAAAGAAGACATCGCGAAATCAAGCTCTTTCTCCTTTTCCTGAAATTGCTTTTGACTTTTTATAATGTTATCTTCAGAGGAAAAGTCCAGGGTCTGATAGAAATCAATCAAATTCCGAGCTTTTCCAGCCAATTCACGGCTCTCGTATTCGACACCATCGACAGTTCTTGCAGCCAAATCAAAATCTTTGAGTTTTTCGTTGATTTTGCTGTGGAATACATCGATTGTGATCTGCAACTCTTTTTCTTTGGCTTCAAGCAGCTCTTTCCCGTGCAATAACCGTTCTTCGGTCGAGAAATCGATTTTGGCGTAGATCGATTGCAAAATCGATTTTTTCTTTTCGGAAATATCAATATGAAATGCATCGGCGATTTCCTGAAAATGACCATCCGGATCACCATAATGTTCAACCGCCCATTCGATAATTTCAGGCATAAACGGCTGTTTTTGGAATATTTCGAACGCGGCATCATCGACTTTGCTTTCTGGAATTTTATTATTTTCCAGATTTTTCATCATCGCCCGGGTGCGTTTATAATCATCCACGGAAACCGGATCGCGAAGATCGATTTTTTCATATTCGTATAATGCATCCGCAAAGGAATCGACCATCGAATAACATATAGCGATGAATTCAGTTTTGATCTTCTGCTGGATCGTGTCATTGTAGATGTCTGCCGCTTCAGTCAGATTCATAACCCCGTCCCAGCCGCGTTTCATCCCGTTCAGAAGCATTTCACCCAACTCATCGCCGCCTGCGGCGACCTTAGCTTCGCGATGAGCAACGCGTTTGGCATTTTTTTCCTCCTGCTCACGGTGAATGCCATCAAGAGCTTCTTCCATACTGTCATAAATACCAGCGATTTCATCAAGTTTTCCAGTGATATACTTTTGAAAGAACTCATCCTGACTGATGGCGTAACACCCATTGAGAGAAAGTTGATCCATCGTAAATTTCAAGAGAGGTTCAAGCTCATCTTTGACCCATGCAACACCATATTCCACAAAACTGTCCAAAGAGCCGATTTTTGAATCGAAACTATTTTCCATTTGGGAGACAGTGCTTCTGACTTCCGGTAAAAATTCACTTTTGGCAGCTGCATATCTGTAATAAATTTCCGGGAATTTGAACTCCTTTCCGGCAAAAATCAACTTTTCCGGTACATCTTCCGCAAAAAAACCGACACTCATGTTGCTCATCTCTCTTCTCCTTTTATTGTTTTACAATGGTTTCTGTAAAACCTTCAATTTATATTCAAAAACCAGCATTTTTACTGATTTTCTGCGATCAAAATCCTCCGCTGATTGTCTATCATTTATCCTGCTAAAAACAAATAACATACAAAAAGCGGAAGGATAAAATTT
>JAZUCR010000925.1:0-6488 GCA_045639225.1 Victivallales bacterium | reverse complement strand
TATCTTGCATGGCGCTCGATGGCTGTGGCGAAAAAAACACTGCAGCTTCCTTTGCCGGTCAAAGCTCGTTTCGTAAAGATCGAGTTCGGCAAAGCTTCCGACAAGGGCCCCATTGTGCCAGGTGCGGAACTGCCCGGATTTGCCCGTATAGTGCGAGTGTTGAAAGA
Organism: Victivallales bacterium; assembly: GCA_045639225.1. Lineage (GTDB taxonomy): Bacteria > Verrucomicrobiota > Lentisphaeria > Victivallales > UBA1829 > SIG94. The sequence continues at coordinate 6,321 of JAZUCR010000925.1, read as the reverse complement.
TGCAAAATCCTTCCATAAAGCCAATTTCCAGCTTATGGAAGCAGAAATCTGGTCAAAATGATAACAAAACCTAAACAAAAGGAGAAAAAAATGGGTACAAAAAACAGATTTTTTACATTGATAGAGCTCCTCGTTGTGATCGCGATCATCGCTATTCTGGCAGGAATGCTGCTTCCGGCATTGCACAAGGCAAGAAAAAGAGTCAAGGCCATCAGCTGCATGAGCAATGTCAAACAGCTCAACCTTGGTTTTCTCAATTACAGCGATGACTATAAGAACCGTCTGCCTCCGTCAAGCTATCGTAACAGGACATCGGAGATCACGTATGAATCAGATACAAAATGGTTTGAGTTCATGGGAAAACCTTACTTGAACATAGATCCGGTAAAAGTCTATAAGACTCCGAAAGGCCCACTGCCGAATAATCCTCTTTTCTGTCCCGATACAGCTAGAATTTCCAGTCCATCCATGGCGATATCCTACACTTACAACGGATGCTTCACGGGACCGACTAAAAGCACCCCACAAGCGATTACCCTTGCTCAGGTGAAACAGCCGTCAAGAACCTTTCTGCTGTCAGATCATGGAGATCGAAGCGGGACCGTTATCGGCGAAGTTTATCAAGCAAGTGTTCCTTCGATCACATACGCAGCCCGTATCACCCGAGGGCATATGTATGCGTGCATTGCCTACCCGCATAGTCTCGGATTGAATATCGGCTTGGTTGATGGGCACGGTGAATGGCAGAAAATGCCTGCTATGGGAAAATGCCTTGACGTGGCAGGCGGTGTCGCTTCCAGTACAACGTATGGCCTTTACTGATCATGGAGTAAAAACACTTTGTAATGGTTAAAATCACTTTGACTGTCTGGAAATCAACTTTTTAACCCGAAGAGCCAAAATACTTTGAAATAGCTCTGGAGTTCCATTTTTGACACAGGAGGATCGATGCAGGAGCTGCGAGATCAAAATTCCGTTATGCCGCAATTACATGAATCAGTTCAGGCTGTTGCCGAAAATCCGGAGCAATGTCCACAGATGAAATACCATGGCCGCATCAAGCACATCGTCCATATTTTTTTACAATTAAATCTTATTGTTGGAGGTTTCTCAATGCAAGCTCAACAGGAACGGAATGCCGCCATGCCTAAAACCCATGAAATGGTTCAGGCAGCTGCCGAAAATCCGTGGCGGGCGCGGTATGCCTGGTTCTGGTATAACAGCGAAGAAATATGGCATTTCAGCCAGGCGGATATGGATGCCAAGGTCAAACGTTATGCCGATCAGGGGTTTACTCATCTGATCACCTTCAGCTGCACCCATTTCCGCTGGACCTTCCAGCCCTGGTGGAAAGAGATCAACGAGTGTCTCCGCAAAATCGTGGTTTCCGCGCACAAATACGGACTCAAGGTGATCGAACACCACTCCAGCAATCTGACCTATTTTCCCCGGACGGAAAACGATCTCCGGCGATTCCAGTCCAATCTGCGTACCCGGAAAAGCAGTCTGGGCGACTGGCCCGGTCTCCTGGAATATGCACTCGATGAAACCACTGCGGCGGAGCAATGGTGCCAGATCGACGCCGTTACCGGCGAAAAGTGCTTCACACATTACGCCGGACATGCAAAATGTCCCAACAACCCGCATTACATGGCCGCTTACCTGAAATATCTGGAAAGCGTCTATGCGACCGGTGTGGACGGCATCATGACCGACGACATGTATGCATATCCCAATATGGTGCGCGGCGCGGACGGAAAGAAACGCCCCAAGCTGCGGTCATGCGGGTGCGAATACTGCCGCAAACGTTTCCGGGAACAGTATGGCCGCGATTTCCCGCCGCCGGAAAAATGGGACGGCTGGTTCCATGCCATGAATGATCCGTCTTTTATTGATTTCCTGAAATTCCGCCGGGAATCTTTCATGGATTTCCACCGGAAAGTGGCGGCCCATTACAAATCGCTCGGGCTGAAATTGATCCGTCCGAATTACGATGCGGTTGCTTTCCGCCACGATCATGAAGCCGGAGTGGCCGGAACTTTTCCCGAACTGGATATTTACTTCCAGGAATGCATGTATTCTTATGTCATCCGGTATTCCTGGCCGCTGTTCCTGTTCGAACAGAAAATCCGGGCCGAATACAGCCGGCTCCGGAAAATCCCCCACATGATGATGTTTTATGCGGACCGGCCCGATTCTCTCCTGTTCTCTTTCGGGCTCTGCCGTCTGGCCGGCGCCATGTTCACCAACACGCCGGAGGGGGAAAACAATGTGGATGAATCGGTAGTCCGGAATTTTGAAAACACCTATCACGACCTGCTCTTACCGGCCGATGACATGCCGACGGTCGGATTCATTGATTCCGAAAAAAACCGTTTCTATTCCGCAGGGTTCTTTGAAAACCGCACCAGTTTCTGGATGCAGGCGGCCATCTTCCGCAATCTGCCCGCTGTCATGTACAGCATTGCGGAACCGGAAAAATGGAAAACCCCGCTGCTGATTCTCAATGAAGTCCGTCTGCTCTCCGAACCGGAAATCCGCGCGCTGAAAAAATATGCGGAAAACGGCGGCACGCTGGTTTTGACCGGAATTTGCGGCGAACAGGATGAAAATGCCGCATTCCGCTCCCGCGAACAGCTTCAGTCCCTGTGGGGAATTGACCTTTACGATGAGAGTTACGCCGACCGCTGGAAACTGTTTCCGCTGGGCAAAGGCAAAATCTGCCGGGTCGGATATCATTTCGGCTATCCCGGAACCCGGGAGGAAAACCGGCTCCGGTTTGTCTATGATGAACGGCGGCGCACCCGGAATTATATCTCCCCGAAACAGGAAATGTTTGCCGTCGTACTTTCCCGCCAGCTTCAGACCCCCTCTGTCTTGAGTCAGTCACAGCCGAATTATAATTATTATGACCGCAATTCTCCGTATTTCGACCAGATCGCCGCTCTGTTGCGGCAGTTGGCGGGCTCCAACCTGAATTTCCGGACTGAATTGCCCGATTTGATCTTGGCTCAGCCGTTTTTCGCTTCCCGTCAGAATTGTGCGGTCATCCATCTGGTCAATGCGGCCGGCACTTTGCCAAAGGATCAGAACGAAAAAGTTTCCCATTCGTTTCCTATTCCTTTCCCCGACTGGAACGGACCCGACGGCAGAATTTTTATCAAATTGCCGAACCGACAGATCACCTGGAAAGCGGTATTTGCCGATCTCTCTGGAGCGGAAACCACTCTGAAAATCTCGGTCGGACCGGAGGGAATGGCGGAAATCATACTGCCTGCCGGTCGGCTGAAAAACTATGGCATGATCCTCGTCCGGTAATACATACCCGGCTTGACCGTGGCTGTGAGTCTTCAGCCCAAACACAGGATGAAAAAACATCTGCCCACATACAGAAACATTCGGATCAAATTGTCTTTCCCTTATTGGTATTATATTAAATGTAAGCTATAATATAACGGCTGGACTTGGTTTCTTTGGTCCGGCCGGTTTTGGGATATCCATGCACAGGAGGTTTGAAAAAATGGCGCAGATGACGATCCGCCTTTCAGAATGTTATGAGGACATTGCCGTAATCCATGACGCACTTTACAACTATAACCTTTCCAAGACAATGGCAAAACGGATAGAGGTCCATGCCAAACAGGTCCCGGAGCAGTTTGCCTTGCTCGCCTGTGATGAACACGGACTCTCACACGGAGGGATCGCGTTCCATTGGAAAAACGGCCCGCGCAGAGTCTTTGTGGACTACTTTTTTCTGGAGGAAGATATGCGCGGCAAGGGTGCGGGCAAAGCTCTTTTTGAGGAGTTCATGCGGAGGGTGAAACGGGATGGTGCACACAGAATCGAATTGACGACCAATACTTTTCAGGCTCCAGGCTTCTATCAGAAAATGGGGTTCCGTATCACAGGAGAACACAAGGCTCCTTCCCCAGGATGTCCGGAAAATATCCATTACGCCATGAGCTGCGACCTTTGATGCCCATCCAGATCAAAAAGTGCAAAAAGAAAGAACAATAATCATGCAGAAACTTAAAAAACATTTCATCCTGATCCGCCTCAAAAAAACGAACCCGGAGGAGCCAAAAAATAATGCAGGATAAACCGCATTTGGTTTCCCGTCAGAATTGTGAAGTCATCCAGGGGAGGTTTTTGCTGTATCCCGCAGGGGAAATCTCAATCGCGCAGCTGTGATTCAAAATCATCCGGCGGCAGATAAATGGGGATCACAACATGAACGGGCTGGGTTCGGGACCGGGACCCTCGCGGTCCAGACGGCCGGACGCGAGCTCGCGATCCAGCTGAGACAGCAGTCTTTCCCGGTCGGCGGGAAAACGTCCGGACAACGGCAGCGGATTGGAGGTGTGATTGGCCCGGAAAACCGTATGCTCCAATTCCAGCCCGGCCACGATCCGGCGCAATTCTTCCACCACGGCATATTCCGAACACGGGATGTATTCGGACGGCAGGATCAATCCGGGGATCCGGATATAACGCAAGGCGGAAAGCAGGGCCGGCTGCATCCGGTTCAACACCCGGATCGTATCCTCGATATGTTCCCCGCGCAGATTTTTCCCGCCCAGACCGAGCAGGATCATGACCGAAAGACGGAAGCCGAGACTCTGTGCCGTCTGCACGGCCGCGATCATCTCATCCGCCCGCTCGGTTTTGCCGAAACAGTCCAGCACGCGCTGCGAACCGCTTTCCAACCCCATATACAGGGTATGGACTTTGCGTTCGCGCATCATCCGGAGCTGTTCGGGAGTTTTCATCAGAATGGAACTGCCGTTGGCGTAGAAATTGATTCGTGCGAGTCGGGGAAAAGCCTCATTGACCGCATCGAGGATCCGAAGCAGACGTTCGAACGGCAGGGCCATGACATCGCCGTCCGCCAGAAAGATCCGGCGGCTGTCCGGATAGGATTTTCCCGCCTCGCGGATCTCCGACAGGAGTTCGGCTTCATTGCGCAGCTGATACTTCACGGTCTTATACATGCAGCAGAAACGGCAGGTGTTGTGAGGACAGCCGTAAGCGGCCTGAAAAATCAGACTTTCCGCCTCGGCGGGCGGACGGAACAGCGGTTCACGGTATTTCATGATGCAGATATTTTTCGAGGATCCCCGCGGCCAGGGCGCACAGGTCGGCGCAGGGACGTTTCCGGTAATACGCTTCGGTCCGAGCCTCGGAAACAGGGTTGTCCGGACCGGATTTTTCCAAACCGAGCATCACGCGGCAGATGATGGAACCGGTTTCCCTGCGGAATTCCGCGGCGAGCTTCTGAAGCTCGGCATAATGGGCATCCTTGGCTGCTTTGTCGGTCGGATCGGACGGACCGAAAATCAGATCGGCCGCCATGAACATGCCGGACACCGCGCCGCAGACTTCGCGCATCCGCGCCATGCCGGCGCCGAATCCGGAAGCGAGCTTGAGCGCAGTCTGATGATCCAGTCCGCATTCAGGCTCGAATGCGCACAGCACCGACTGCGCGCAATTGCATCCGGAAAGGAAATTCTGTCGGGCTAGTTCAGCTTTCGACATCGGGAAGCCTTTCAGCGGCGGGCGGCGAGGTCGACCACGCGCGCCAGCAGTTTCAATCCGTAAAAATCAAAATGGGTCCGTCGGTAATAATCCGCGGCAAAATCCGCCGCGATCCGCGGAACATCGTCCTGGTTATATGGAATGGATTTCAGATAGGAGGAAATCAGCCGCGCCAGTTCGAGAAAACGGATTTTTTCCGGCACGGGTCCGGCATAAAGACGGGAACCGTCCAGATCGATCACGCCGAAAGCGCCGGCGGTCAGATAAAGGTTGCGCAGGTTGAAATCGCCGTGCTGAATGCCGCCGTCATGCAGGGTGACCAGAAGCGGGACTGCGTCAAGAGCCTTTTCCGGACATTCGGGCAGGAACCGCACCCCGGAAAGGACTTCGGTGATCAGACAATACCGCGAGGCGAGCAGGACTTCGGGCGTCGGCACGCCCAGCTGGCGCAGCCGCAAAGCCGCCGCCAGACAGCGGAACGAGCGAGGATACAATAAAGAACGTTTCAAGGTGCGGAGCAAACCGTTCTTGCGGTATTGCTTGACAAAGAAACGTCCGTCGGAATCGAATCCGGAAATCACGCTGCGGGAATTTTTCAGAAGCCGCGTTCGATCCAGCAGACTCTCCGGCGGACACGGGAATTCCACACTCCCGGCACGCAGGTAAATGCCCGAACGGAAAGAATAGCTTCCGTCCGCACAGGCATCCCGGAGAATCTGTCGGGTGACGCTCATCGGCAAATTATTTCGGACGCATCTGCGGGAAAAGCAGGACGTCGCGGATGGA
>JAZUCR010000924.1:0-14149 GCA_045639225.1 Victivallales bacterium | reverse complement strand
GGATGCGACCAGCTTATGCTGGACAAATTTTTCCAATCCCTGCAGAACGGCACACCTCCGCCCGTTTCCCTCAAGGAAGGCCTCCGCATGACGATCCCCGGGATCTATGCGGAAATGTCCGCACGGAAGGGCGGAGAACTGCTGAAGATCGAATATCCCTGGAACAAATGAAGCTGAGAAACCAGCCGGACAGTCAGTCCATAGTGAATTCGCGCGGGAGCTGCCGCAGCAGGTTCCGCCCATAGAATTGGAATCCGAAATCATTCGGATGCAGCACATCCGGCGAGAAACAAGATTCCAAATGCGGCACCAGAGCCAGTCCGTTCACCAGTGTGATCTGCGTATATTCCGCGGTAATTGTCCGGATCATTTCATGCATTTCCGAAAAACTGCCGACCTCAGTCACCCGGGTTTCGCATTGGGTCCGCCAGATCGGCTGAATGGCAAAAACGGGAACATCCGGATAGCGCTCCGTCAGATTACGGAAGAAAGCACTGCAGTTCTCCATAAATGCTTCCCGGCTGCCATGCGACCAGTCGTTCGTGCCGTAGGCAACCGTGATCAGGTCCGGCCGAATCCGTTCCCCGACGGCCGCCAGCGGGGAATTGAACCAGTCTCCGCCGATCGCTTTGTTGAACATTTCCGCGTGCAGTGCGTCCGCCAGCTGATTCGGATAGGAAAGCGACGGATACCGGGCATCATAGCCCTGCGTAATCGAATCACCGTAACATACCAGAAGGCGTTTTTTGTGCAGCGGCTCGATTACGCTTTCGCCGGAAAATTCCAGAGCAGTCAGACCGATCCGGGTCAGACACGGGAAATAAATGCAGACCTCTTTCGAGCCGGATCCCAGCTCGAATTCGAACCGGAATTCGGGATGTTCCTCACAGGATTCGAATCCGGTATGATGGCATAGAACGCCGTTGACAGACACATCGAAATAATAGAATTTCCGCGAAGAAGCGGGACTCGCCGTGCCGGACAGCACGACCGACCGGGCATCGGTCCGGAATTCCAGCCGCATCCCGGATGCGGCAAAAGTTCTCAGCGTATAGGCCTCGTTCCTGCTGTAAACATCCCGTTCCGCCGAGGTGAAACGGGACATTTGGATCATGCCGTTTTCCTCTTCGATCTCCACCGCGCCGTGGATCAGACTGCGGATCAATGCCGGATCTGCTTTCATCGTCTCCTCCTGACATAAAAAAAACCGGAGCAAATCGAAGTTCACTCCGGATCGTTTTTTGGTAAGACTGTCGGACTTATTCGCCGAAATAGCGTTTCAGCAGTCCGACGAATCCCTGACCGTGACGGGCTTCGTCCTTGGCCATTTCATGAACGGTGTCATGGATGGCGTCATAGCCGAGTTCCTTGGCGCGTTTGGCGATCGCGAATTTACCGGCACAGGCGCCGTTTTCGGCTTCGGCTCTCATCTTGAGATTGGTCTTGGTGCAGGGAACCAGGACTTCGCCCAGCAGTTCCGCGAATTTCGCCGCATGTTCGGCTTCTTCGAACGCATAACGTTTATAAGCTTCGGCGACTTCCGGATAACCTTCGCGTTCGGCCTGACGGCTCATGGCCAGATACATGCCGACTTCAGTGCATTCGCCGGCGAAATTGGCTTTCAGACCTTCGAGGACTTCAGCATCGATATCCTTGGCAATGCCGATCTGGTGCTCGGTTGCATAAGAAACGGCTTCCGCTTTCTTTTCGACGAATTTGCTGCCGACGCAGCCGCACTGCGGGCATTTTTCGGGGGCAGCGGCACCCTGGTGGACGTAACCGCAGATCGGGCAGACGAATTGTTTCATATTGACTCCTTTGTTTTGTCCGTGTAATCATTTAGCACGGAATTTTTTAAATATAGCGCTGAAAACGGCAAATTCAAATAAAAATCCGAAAAAAGAAAACATAAAAAAGTGCGCATGGAAAAGATTGGCAGAAATCAGTATGTGAAAAAACACCATAAAAAAAACTGAAAAAAGATGTTTTTCACTTGACATTGAAAAATTTGTTTATATAGTATAGTAGGATTGATTCGGCTTTAGTCGCTTTTACGAAAGAGTTAACAGATTGAGGTAAAGAATGCAGTATGATGTTTCCAGCGGACAGGTCAGCAGCGGAATCATTTTGAACACGGATTCCATGTATGTTTACGGCGGCGGAACGGCCAGCAGCACCACGGTCAATTCAGGCGGAATCATGTCCGTCTTGAGCAGCGGGACCGCGAACGATACCACAGTCAATGCAAACGGACATATGGAAGTCCACGGCGGAACGGCTACCGGCATCACTCTCAGCAGTGCAAGTCTGCTGTGGGTCAACAGCGGCGGCACAGCGAACTCCGCCACGGTATTAAGAGGAGCGAATTTGTGGTTCGACTCGAGCGCAGTGCTGAACAATTTCAATCTGTATTCCGGTGTCTCCCTGAAACTTTCCGCCGGCATGGCGATGAACTCAGCATCGATCCAGAGCGGAGCCGCTGTAAATGTCAGCAGCGGCGGAACCATGACCGCAGCTGAGGTCAATTTCGGAGGAATGCTGAAAATTTCCGCCAACGGCAGTGCGGCTGAAATCAAGGAAAACCGCGGCTATGTCGATATCGTCGGCGGAACCGCGAGTTTCGCGTCAAATACATTCAGCGGTCTGGTCATCGGCGCGGATAAATCTGCGACCGTGCATTCCGGTACCACCGCGGTCAACACGGTTCTGGATGTTTTCGGCGAACTGGAAGTTTACAGCGGCGGAATCGTGACCGGCACGACGATCAATGCCGGCGGCACACTGTGGATCAACAGCGGCGCGATCATCAGCAATACCACCCTCAATTCGGGTTGTTCGTTATGGATCGGCAGCGGCAAGGCGATGAACTATACCACGGTCAGCGCCGGTGCCTACCTGGAGATTTCGAACGGCGGCACCGCCTGTGGACTGGAGATCATTTCCGGCGCAGAAGTCCAGTTCGAAACCGGCGGCGTTTTGAATTTCAATCTGATCGACAGAACCGGCTCCGATGCGGCGCTGGTCAATAATCTTTCCCTGGTCAGCGGGAATCCGACCTTCTCCATCACGGTTTCCGCATCGCAGGATGAAGGTATCTATGCTTTGGCCAATGGTGCAGCCGGATTCGACGCCACGGTTACGATCTGCAATACGGCAAGTGTCTGCTCCAGTCTCACGGTCGGCAGTACGATTGAGCTCTCGGGACAAAGTTATACGCTGAATTTGGAAGCGGGTTCTCTGACCCTTACGGTCGGCGGAGCCCCCGTTCCGGGCAGCGTGGCCGGCGATCTGAATGCAGACGGCCGTGCCGATGTCATCATGACGATCACGGAACCCGGCCATGGTGCCGAAGGCGCAACCGGTGCCTGGCTGATCCAGGAAAATCAGACGGCGGCATGGGGAGATCTGAGTCAGCGCAATCCGGGCTGGGAAATCTTCGGTACCGGCAAAACCACACTGACCAAAGCCACCAACGATATTTATGTCCGCAGCACCGGCAATGTGATCGGCGCCTGGACAACCGCCCCCGACGGCAGCGTCAGCGGTTGGGAAACGATCGGCGAATTCGACTCCAACACGCAGAGCGTCGGGCTCGGCGATTTCAATGCCGACGGACAGACCGATCTGCTGCTCCGCAATACCAACGGCGCGGTCGGCTGCTATTTCACCAGCGGCGAGACGACCGGCTGGAATTATTTCCAGAGCCTCGGCGACGAATGGAAACTCTGTGCGGTCGGCGACCTCAACGGCGACGGGCGTGACGATGTAGTCCTGAAGCATGATGCCGGATTTGCGGGCAGCTGGCTGACCCAGGCGGACGGCACCATGGCGTGGGCCGATCTCGATACTCTGAGCGACGGTTTTTCCATCGTCGGCGCCGGCGATTTCAACGGTGACGGCACGGATGATGTTCTGCTGAAGAACGACAATTATTACGGGGCCTGGCTGGTGCACGACGGCAATGCCGCAGGCTGGATGGGCCTCGGCGACCTCGGTAACGTCACGGTCGAACAGATCGCCGATTTCAACGGCGACGGTGTGGACGATCTCCGAATCCGGACCTCAGCCGGCGACATCGGCACCAATCTGGTGCTTGGCGAAGATCATCTTTCCTGGAATTATTACGGATCGGTCGGCAGCGAGTGGACCACTGCGCTCGCCGCGCTGTAATTTTCTTCTCAACAGACACCAGCCGGGAAACCAGATAACTTTTCTGGGATCCCGGCTTTTTTGTATTCTCTGCCAACCGGGATCGGATGTCATGTCTTTGTTCCCGCCGGAATAACAAAAAATTTTCAACATTTTTCCACTGCCGGCTTGCAATTTCGATTTTTCGTGTTAATGTAAATAAAAACTTACATAAAATCATATTTTCAGGAAAGAATCCAGACATGATGAATCAGAAACAGCAGATGCTGACCGAGCCAATCAAACGTTTCCTGATCCAGCTGGTGGCGAAGTCGGGACCGAAGCAGCCGGAACGGCTGCCCAATGAACTGGATCTGTGCGAACGTTTCTCGGTATGCCGCCCGACCGTGCATAAAGCGGTCGAAGAATTGATCGAAATCGGTTATGTGCAGCATCTGCCGGGACGGCGCGGGATCTTCAGCAATCCGGAATATGTGCAGATGGCGCCGTTCTCGATCGGAATCCTGGGCGACAATGCCAACTGTTCGTATTTCGGGTATCCGAACTCGCGTATCCTCGGCGCGTTCCTCAGCCACCTGGGGGACCTGAAAGCCAATACGTCGTTCCTGACGTTGAACCGGAAGCCGGAGCTGGCTGCGGTCGAACTGCTCAATTCGGGGCTGGATGCGGTCTTCTGGAATATCCCGGACCCGAGTTATTTCCCGATCATCAGGAAACTGATCGAACAGAAAATCGCCGTGACCGCGATCGGTTCGTATTTCAACTTCCTGATGCCGAGACCCGAGACCAATTTCCTGGGCAGCGATTATTTCTATCAGGGACAATGCCGGGCGGAATTTTTCCTGCGGCGGAAATGTTCGAACCTGGTCTACTGCGGCAATCCCGGCCCGATCTGCGACGGATTCAAGGCGAAACTGAAGGAACATAAAATCGTTTTCAGCGATTCCAGGCTGATCAACGACTCCGAACCGATGTCCAAGCTGGTGCGGATATTGAAATCGCAACGCGTCGACGGACTGGTCTGCGACGGCAACAAGAACCAGCACAATCGTGTCCTGCGGACGCTGCTGGACTATCATCCGGCATTTCCGATACTGCTCTCCTACGGACTTGATCTGGAGCAGCTGAAAAAGGATTATCCCGCGCTGCCGCTGTTCAGCATCATGCCGAAAATCGATTTGAAACAGCTTGAGCAGATCGGCATATCGGCCGCGAACCATATCCGGGAAATGCTGCTGTTCAAACGCAATTACCGGTTCGAAAACGAATTCGTCAAACAACATTTCAAGATCGATCAATGAAAGGGATGAAAATGCAAAAATCAGCTGTATTCCTGTTCGCCGCCTTCGTCTGGATCATGGGCGCATTGCTGCCGGCGGCCTCGGCCGACCTGACCATTCCGTGTCACAGGCAGGGGCCGGTGATCGACGGCCAGGGCGATGATCCGTGCTGGAAGAATCTTCCCTGGAACCGGGGCTTTTTCAAGCTGGGCACCCGGACCGAAGCGGCTCAGCAGACTCGGTTCAAAGTCTTTCACGACAACTGGAAACTCTATCTGTTGATCGAATGCCGGGAAAGCGATATGAAATCGCTGGTCTGCCGGACGGGAACGGCGGCGAACGACCAGAACCGCTGGAAGGACGACAGCGTGGAAATCAATCTGGTGCCCAAACAGGACGCGCGGAATTATTATAAATGGATCGTGAATTCAGCCGGAGGAATCAGCGAGACCGCACTGGAGGATGACAATACCGGGACCAACAATTTCAAGCTCGACTGGTCGTTCCGGAGCGGATCGGAAGCCAAAACGGTATTGAACCCGGACAGCTGGACCGTGGAAACGGCGATACCGCTGCATGCGCTGGAACTCGGCGGAGCGGACAACGTATGGCGTTTCAATATCGGACGGAACCGCTATGCCGGAAAACCACGGGAACTGAGCTCGTTTTCGCCGCTGTCCTGGCCGAAACACGGTCTGCCGGGAGAATTCCGTCTGGCCGAATTGCAGGATCTCAAGCTCAATAAATTCCTTTGGAAAACCGAATTCCAGTCCGGCGCGGTCAGCCGGGACAAAATCGGCCAATTGACGGCGGATGTGACGGTCCAGCTCACCAATGAGACCGGCGACTTCATGCTGGCCGGGATCCGGGCCGGTCTTTACGACAATAAAAATGGATTGATCTCCAGTTTCACGAAACTGTATCCGCCGCTGTCGTTCACGTTCCGGAAAATGCGTCCGGTCCCGTTGAAACTGAGTTTTCCGGCCAACGGGAAATATACGGTTCGTCTGGCCGTGGTCAGGGTGGACGGGAAAACGCTTTCTTCGCGGAATCATGTTCTCGAACTGAATTACCAGCCGATATCGGTCACGGTGAAAAAGCCGGTCTACCGCAACTGCATATTCGCGACGATGCCGGACAAGCGGATCGCTGCGGAGATCCGGGTCGATCCGCAGGCTTATACCGGTGATACGATCAAAATTGAATTCACCGGCGGCGGGAAAAATATCACGAGGGAACTGCCGTTGAAGGATAACAAAGCGCTGTTCCGATATGACATGAAAGAGCTGCCGGACGGGACCTATTACCTGAAATGCGGCAGTGAAAGTGTGAAACTGCGCAAGCTGCCGTATCTGAAAGGCGAAGTCTGGTTCGGCGAAGACGGCGGTACGAGAGTGGACGGCAAGCCGTTCGTTCCCTACGGCTGGGCGGGCGGCGTCATGCGCGATCCGGCATTCAATGTCTTCTCCACCGGTTTCGGCGCCACCCGCAGCGAGGCTTTTCTGAACTGGTTCGCTGCCAGCCGGAAGGTCCGGCCCGATGTCAAACTGATCACGACTCCGTTCTGTGAGAAAGCAAGGACTTTCCCGTTCAAGATCTTCAATTATACCGAACGGAAGAACCGTCTGACCGCCGTCCAGCGCGAGCTCATTGCGAAACATCTGGCGGTCATCGGCAAAGATCCGTCGCTGTTCTGCTACAACGGTTCGGACGAACCCGAAGGGAAAGACAACATTCCGGAATGGTACAGCGATGTCCGCGACGCGGTCGAGGAATTCGATCCGTATCACCCGATCCTGATCCTGAACGAGGGGTATTCGAACATCGACGAATACGCCCGCGGCGGCGATGTCCGGATGCCGGACTGCTATGTGAATTTTCTCGAGCCGGACACCTCGAGACGGCCGCTTTACACCGTCTCGCACTATACCCGGAAAGCCCGCCAATACGGCCCGGGCTGGCTGATGCCGCAGGGCTTCTGCTGGAACCTGGGCAATGTCCAGCCGCCGAAGATCGGCCGGCCGCCCACGTTCGACGAAATGCGCAATCAGGCGTGGCAGGTTTTCGCCAACGACGGCAAAGGTCTGATCTGGTATGCCACGAAAGAATGGAGCTGGCTTTACGACCAGATCCCGATCGCCAGCAGTTATATCGGACAGGAAGTGAAGCTGCTCACCGATTATATCGTCACTTTCCCCGACCGCAGCTTGAAAGTGCAGACCGAACCCGCCGATCCGAATTTCCAGGCCATGCTCAAACGCGTCGGCGATAAAATCGCCCTGTTCGCAGTCAATACCTCCCGGGATCCCATCCGGGCAAAGTTCCGATTCGAAAACGGTCCGAAGCTGCTCCATGTGCTCGGCGAAGAACGCACGGTGGAATGCTCCGGCGGATTCAGCGACCGGTTTGCCCCGCTCGAAACGCATGTTTATATCTCCGATTCCCCGCCGGAAGATTTCGAAACGCTCCGGCAATGCAAAGCCAGACTCGCCGCAGCTCGAAAAGCCCGTTTCACTCCGGGAAACCTGATCGGATCGGGTCCGTTGACCCGTCAGGTCTATATCGATATCGGCAAAGGCAAGATCCCGGAAAACCTCCCGGTGCTGACTGCTTCGTCCCAGCACCGGACCGCTTTCACGCAGAATGTCAATACGCTGTATTTCCTGTTGGACGGTCTGCGGCCGGAAAAACCGGACCAGAATTCGATCTACAATGCCTGGATGCCGCTGCCGAAAGACCGGAAACCGTGGCTGGAGATCAGACTGCCGAAGGAAGCCGAGGTGCGGGAATTCCGGCTCTATGCCATGCGCGAGAAAGGGATCATCCAGGCGGAAGACCTCGTCATCCAGATCCGTCGCAACGGGAAATGGGAAGAGCTCGCCGCCGTGAAAAACAATCAGGCTCACAAAATCGTGATCCCGCTGCAGAACGTGCGGGGAAACCATTTCCGGATCGTCTTCAGCAAACTCCGCAGCGGCGGACCGCGCCCGGGACGCCTGCTCTCCGAAGTCGAAATCATCGGGGCATATCGATAACGAAAGGATAATTTGAAATGAAGATGAAAAAGTTCATTCTGATTCTGGCAGCCGTCATCGGTTCGGCTTTCCGGCTCGCGGCGCAGGAACAGACCGGCGTGGAGAAACCGGATTTTTCCTTTGACAAAAAAACCTATACTCTGAAGCCCAATGAAAATCTGGTGATGGAAGTCCGGGCAAATCAGGCAGAAGACTGGACCGTCTCCCAATGGGGTCTTTACGCCTATTTCCCGAATGTCCCGAAAGCGTTCCCGAAGGAGAGCGGATTGAAAATCGAAAATCCGAAATCCAAATGGGGTCTGGTCCGGATCGTTCCCTTCCGGAGACTGCCCCGGGCAAAGGACGGCAAATATGTGCTGAGCATCCCGACGCAGCGCTGGCCGGAAGGCTGTTATTCGCTGGTGTTCAGCGGGATCTTCCTGAAAAATACGCCGCAGGGGACGGGGAAGAATTTTTCCGTCCGCAAGAATGTATATGTCGTAATTGAAGAATAATCAATATCAACAGGAGGTTTTTTATGAGATTCATGAACGGAAAACAAGATATCTGGCGGACTCGTATCTTCACCTTGATAGAGCTCCTGGTGGTGATCGCGATCATCGCGATCCTGGCAGGGATGCTGCTGCCGGCGCTGAATACGGCCCGGGAAAAAGCCAGAGCGGTCAATTGTCTGGGTAATACCCGTCAGCTTTATCAGGCATGGATGAATTATGCAATGGACCACAAGGAATACACGCTGCCGACCTACGCGGCGCTGCTGTTCGATGGAAAGGTTTACAAAGATGAATCCTGGGCATCCCTGCTGCCGAACCTGGGATATCTGCCGGGAAGGGCCAATGCAAAAGACGCCAAACCGTGGCCGGAACGCAAATATTATATCTGCCCGACGGACACCTACAAAATCTGGGTCTATAAAAATTTCTGCATCAAAGTCGTAAGTTACGGTTATCCGAAATGGGCACGGACGAATCACTGGGTCGAGGGATGTCCCGGATTGAGGAGTCTGAAACAGCTCAACCGGTATGCCAAGGACATGATCATTTTCGGTGACAACTGGAAAAATCCGCTGGCCCGGTCCAACAGTGAAGTCCATCTCTTTTCCGAAGTGCGCCGGATGAGCATCGGCATCTACGGAGCGCACGGCAAGATGGCCAATTCGGTTTACGGCGACGGTGCGGCGCGGGCGTCATCGCAGGTGCTCCGGATCTCCAATATTCTGAGCAATGAACTGTGGCTGCTGCCGCACCCCGGCTGGTCCACGACCATGGTCACCCTGCCCGCACCCTGACAGATCCCTCTTTAACAGCTCTGCCCCTTGCATTTCACGATCCGGCAATGTATATTGGCTGAAATCGCATGGTGCCGAACGTAACCGAACAGGATTAAAATCGCTATGAAAAAAGTCATTGCTGCCGATCCGCGGATTTTCCCGATCCCGCAGAAACTCGAACTTTCCGGAAAAGTCCGCGATCTTGCCGCGGCCGCCTGGATCATTCTTCCGGAAAATGCCGGATTCCCGCTGAAAAACCGGATCATGGAAACAGCCGCCTCGATGACGGCGAAATTCGTTTCGAAACCGCGCGTGAGTGCAGGAACACCTTCCGCCGGCGAACTCCTGATCGTGATGTCCCGGAAAAAGAATATTCCGGCCGAAGGGTATCAGCTGGAGCTGAAACCGACCGGACCGGTCATGATCACAGCCTCGGACGATGCCGGTTTTTTCTACGGCATGCAGACCGCGGCACAGCTGCTCGCCGTTCCGAAACAGGTCCCCTGCTGCCGGATCGCCGACCGGCCTTCCCTGAAGGAACGGGGATATATGCTGGATGTTTCGCGCGACAAGATCCCGACCATGGACACGCTGAAAACCATGGTCCGGAGCCTCGCGGCGCTGCGTTACAATTCCCTGCAGCTGTATATGGAGCACACCTTCGCGTTTGCCGCGCATGAGCGGGTCTGGGCGGGCTTTACGCCGTTCACCTCGGAAGAGATCATGGAACTGGACGCGTTCTGCCGGGAATATTTCATCGAACTGGTGCCGAATCTGAACAGTTTCGGACATCTGGGCCGCTGGCTGTGCCATGAACCTTACAAACAGCTGGCGGAATGCGATCCGCCGTATCTCTTCGAACCCACAGGGCGGCTGATGCAGAATGTGCTCCAGCCGTGCGGGAAATCGCTGGAGTTCATGGACTCGCTGTATGCGGAGTTTCTGCCGAATTTCACCTCGCGGAAATTCAATATCGGCTGCGACGAAACGGTCGAACTCGGAAAAGGAAAAAGCGCGGAGCTCTGCCGGAAAAAAGGCGTGACGAGAGTCTATCTGAATTTTCTGAAACAGCTGGCCGCCAGGGCTTCCGCCCGCGGTTTTCAGGTGGAATTCTGGGGCGACATCATCATGCACGAACCGGAACTGATCAAAGAACTGCCGGAAAAGATCATCGCTCTGGAATGGGGCTATGAAGCCGAACATCCGTTCGAAAGGGACACCCGGCTGTTCCGGAAATCCGGTGTGGATTTTCTGGTCTGTCCCGGCACCTCGGTCTGGAATGCCATCCTCGGACGGACCGCGAATATGATCGGCAACATCACCAATGCCGTGCGGCAAGGCAGCCGGAACGGTGCGCGCGGCATCCTGCTGACGGACTGGGGCGATTTCGGCCACCATCAATATTATCCGGTCAGCTGGCCGGGGATCGCCCTGGGCGGCGGCGCGGCCTGGAATGCGACGGCCGATACGGTTTCCCGGCTGTCTTACGGCGTCTCCCTGGCCTTTGCGCCGGGAAGCGAAGGGATTCGTCTGGCGGAATTCCTGCTCGAAGCCGGAACTGTCAACGACGATTTCACCACCAGAACCTTCAACTCCACGCCGTTCGGCCGGATCATGAATCTGTATCAGGAACAGATGCGGTCCAAAAACAGTTATCTGCTGAAGATCAGAAAGTCCGATACCGAAAAAGCGCTGAAGCATACCCGCAGGCTGCAGGAACAGCTGATCGAGGAACCGTTTGCCGGATTCCCGCAGGAAAATGCGGAACTGCAGAACGCGCTGGATATGGCCTGCGGAGCGTTGATCTTCCTGCGCCGCACCGTCGGCGGCAGCTGGGACAGGCCCGCGTGGCTGGATCTGATGCGGCACGTTTCCGCCCGTCATGAGACCCTGTGGCTGGCGCGGAACCGTTCCGGTGGATTGTCGGACAGCATGGCGTGTCTGTCACGCTTTATGGCAGCCGATCCTGATGCGTGGAAAAAACGCTGAAAACCCGGATCACTTGATCCAGATCTCTGTGGGTTCGCTTTGCACTGTGACCGAGTGCAGATTCAGAACCGCACGCAAAGTATAAGTCTGTTTTTTGCCCGTCGGATTCTTCAGTCCGGCGATGAATGCGGCCGGGATCTGGATCAAAGCCTGATTGCTGCTCGGATTCAAAGTCAGCGGAGAACGCGATTTCATATTGACCTTCGCGGGATCGTAGGACTTGGAGAGCTTCCACTCGGCTCCATTCGCAGCATCTGACGCGCTGCCGGGACGGTAATACAGATTCAGATTCGCGGCCTCGTAAGTATGCCATTCGAAAATGGTGATCGGCCGGACCCCGGTATTTTTCAAAGCAAAAGTGAGGACGACCTGGTTGTCGCCGGCATAAAATTCGCGCCGGGAGGAAAGCAGGGAAAGCTGGAGACTGTAATCTTTGAGCTTATGGAAAACTTCGGGATTGCGTTTGAAAGTGCCCCGTTTCGGAGTCTTTTCCGAAGTGCAGGACATCAGGCAGACCGCCAGCAGCGGCAGAAAAAGGAACAGTTTATTCATGGAATTCTCCTGAGTTGGATTTCTTGGGCAGTTGACCGGTGCGGACTTTGCGGAAAAACTCCTTGAACTGTTCCGCACATTCGAGCTCCAGCACACCGCCGGTGACTTTGACCTGATGGAGCATGCCGGGAAAACCGGTGATATCCAGAGCGGAACCGCAGCAGCCGGAACGCGGATCGGCAAAACCGTAGACGACCCGTTCGACCCGGGCATTCACCAGCGCACCGGCACACATTGCACAGGGTTCCTTGGTCACGTAGAGCGTCACGCCGTCCAGCCGCCAGTCGCCGAGCTGGGCGGACAAGGCGGTCAGCGTCAGGATCTCGGCATGCGCGGTGGCATCCTTGAGCAGTTCCACCTGATTCCAGGCGCGGGCCACGATCATGCCGTCCTTGACCGCGACAGCGCCGACCGGCACCTCATGGTTGAGTTCGGCTTTTTCCGCCTCGCGCAAGGCCGCCCGCATGAAATATTCATCATTGAAAATTTCCGGCGGCGCATCCATGGATACCGCATCAGTTTCCGGAAAGTTCTTTTTCTCGGATCTCATCGATCGCCTCTTTTCCATACAAGGCCCGCAGCAGCGTCATGTTCTGGGCATAAAACGCCTGCGGATCGGGTTTGGTGATCACATCGCCATGGGACATTTCCAGCATCAGGCGGCGTTTTTCCTGGTCGGCCAGATAAAGTTCCAGATACCGTGCCAGGGTGCGCGGACTGAGTTCATCGAAAAGTTTCTGTCCATACGATTCGACATAATCGGCGGCGATCAGTGAAAGCAGTTCGGGCGACACATGCTCCATGCCGCGCGAAATGAAGAGGTCTTCGATCATCTCCTGACACCGGATCTCGTCGAAGAACGGGAAGGTGAACGCCCTGCCCCGGCTGGTGATATTCGGAGGGAAGCGGTAATTGGACGCGAGGACCGTCATGATATTGGCAGGCAAGGCAAACGAGCCGCCGACATGGGTGCGGAAATGATACCAGTTCATTTCGCGGGTGTCGATATCATCGAAAAAGACAATGAACTTGTGCTGGGGCGAAGCCGACAGCTTTTCGATCAGATTCTCCAGTCCGGCCTGCAATGATTCCGGTCCCGGCAGGATCAGCGTGAATTCCTTATGAGCAAGCGCGTAAGCGATCGTCATCTGAGTCTTGCCCAGTCCGGGCAGACCGCTCACCAGCAGCGGCAAATTGTGTCTGCCCGCCAGGAAACCGGCATAATGTTCCTCGAAAACCCGTTTGGCTTCGGCATATCCGAAAAACTGATCCGGCTTGCGGATCGACTTCAGTTCGACCGGAATGAAAGTATCGTTCTTGTAGCGGAAAGCCCGGCCGGACGCAAACGGGTCGGCGAGTTCGAACCGGGCGGCAAGTTCCATGGCCAGCCCTTTGGGCGTGGCACGCGGAAAAAACGAACCGCGGAGACTCAGGGAACCGGCGGCAGGCGCCAGACGGGACAATTCCCCCTCCGCCTGCTGCTGCGCATACATCTTCAGCGCGGCGGAATTTTTCAGCACCGCGGCCAGCGACTTGGCAAACCGGATCGCATGGCGGATCGTGCCGCCCGCGGGGGTCGCCGGATTATCGGCAGCTTTCAGCAGTTCCGGACGGAGCGGAGCGGATGCATTCAGGCGAAGCAGGGCTTCGAACAGCGCATCGTCGACCATCGTGCCGAAACTGTGCCTGCCGCAGAGACGTGCCAGGGCATTCAACGCATCGGCCGTATCGGGTTCCCCGGAACAGAAGACCATGGAGGGAGCCGGTGCGGAGCCGTCCCGTTCGAGCCGTTCCAGACGCAGATACTGCCGGAGCATTTCCAGAAATTTCCGGAACCGTTCCGAAACGATGACCCGTTCCTTCCCCTCGGAATC
>JAZUCR010000923.1:0-2805 GCA_045639225.1 Victivallales bacterium | reverse complement strand
TCTACCGCGCCACCGGCAATGACGAATGCGGCAGATTCATCCGCCCGGTCATCGCCAACACGCCGGTCAACACCGATCATTACATCACGCTGGAAGGACCCTCGCCCTGCTCCGACGTGCTGTCCGATCCCCGCGCCCACGGCGGCAAAGGCGAACGTTCGTTCATCAACACCATCGGTGCCTGCTACAACTACACGCCGGACTCGCTGGGTGAATCCTTCTTCAAAGCCGATGTAGTCTGGTTCGGCGCCACCGCGCTGGTCCCGCAGCTCCACAACAACCTGACCGCCCTGCTGAAAAAAGCCAAGGACAACGGCGCGCTGACGGTGGTCTCCACTGTGTTCGACTTCATCAACGAAGCCAAAAATCCCGCCGGACGCTGGCCGATGGGCGACGGCGATTCCGCGTATAAATTCATCGACCTGCTGCTGGTCGACTGGGATGAAGCGGTCCGTCTCACCGGCGAAACCACGCTCGAAGGCATTCACAAATTCCTGACTGCGTCCGGCATTTCCGCTTATTCGATCACCCACGGTGCCAAAGATTTCTATGTCTGGTCCGACGGCCGCGTCTTCAAGAAAACCGATCTGTCCGTCATGCCGGTTTCCGCGCTGGTGGACGAAGATCTGGCGGCACATCCGGAACAGCGCGGCGACACCACCGGCTGCGGCGACAATTTTGCCGGCGGTTTCGTGTCCTCGGTCGTGCGTCAGCTTTCCGAAGAACAGAAGCTTGGCAGTTTCTGTCTGCAGGACGCCTGTGCCTGGGCGGCGGCATCCGGCGGTTTCGCCTGTTTCTGCATGGGCGGGACCTATCTGGAAAAAGCCCCTGGCGACAAGTGCGGCAAGCTCCAGCGTTACCATGACGCCTATTTCACCCAGATCGCGAAATAAGCGGCTGCGGAAACGCAATAACCGGTAAAATTGTTCGCGGAAGGCACGCAATCTTGCGGTCTTCCGCGAACTTACTATGAATACTAGGAATACTGGGGATACTGGTGCAGCGCGCACTACATGTTATGACCCGAGCTCTCAAGTCTTGACTTGAATTCCCGCCCAGTCCGTGTCTGTCCGTGTCGGTCCGTGTCAGTTCGCTTCACGGATAAACAAACCCGTCCGGAGTCTGCAGATCGAACGTCGTCCACGGCATGGCTTTTTCGTAGATGAGAAACGCCTCGCTGATCGTACCGGCAGTGACCTGCGGCATGATCTCTTTCAGCGGCGACACATGATTGTCCGAATCCAGCAGGGTCAGCTGAACCGGACCGGGGATTTTGTAGGGAGCGATCTGTTTCCGTTTTTTCAATCCGGACTCGACGCCCTGACCGATCAGTTCACAAGCCCGGGCGGGGATCAGCGAACAGGCCTGATACGGGGACAGCGCCTGCTTGACCGCGGCCGCCTCGATCGCGGGGATCTTCTCCTTGAATTCGGCGGTGATCTTGTCGTCGCCGGAAACGAAAACCGCGGGAATCCCGAGATCGCCCGCGATGGCGGCGGCCATGGTGCCCTCACTCAGATACAGACTGCCGTCGTTGACTTTCCAGAGACTGTGCGGCGTAATGGAAACCGGCGTGCCGCCCATCGCATGCATGCCGACCAGCACCAGCGCATCGCTGCCTTCCAGCAGCGGCAGCCAGTGCGGACCGGAACAGTTGCGGCCGTGAATGATCCGACAGCGCGGATCCAGCTGTTCGAATAAAATATTGTAGCCGGAACCGTGACTGTCATTGACCAGCACCTCGTCCGCACCGGATGCAAAAGCGGCTTTCACGGCGGCGTTGACCTCGTCGGTCAGCAGCTGACGCATCCGCTGACGGTGATGGAAATTTTCGACGGACGGATCTTTCCGGTTCTCGAAAAAACAGAATCCGGCCACGCCTTCGATGTCGGTCTGAATGTAAACCTTCATAAACACCTCCTCACTGAATGCAGGGAGTAATCTTCTCCAGCGGCACGGACAACGTGCGTTTCATTTCCAGCGCTTCGATCGCGCGCTGAGCCAAGTAAGTGGAACGGAATCCGGCGAGTTCATCGCAGGGTGACGGCAGGTCTTCCTTCAGGCAGCGGATAAACCCGTTCAGCATCGCCCGGTGTCCCTTGTCCGGAGCCAGCGGGGTGGTGTTCTCCTGGATCTTGGCGTTCGTGCTGCCCGCGACGTTCCTGCTGTACTTGGCCTGGAACGCGTCGAATCCCCGTCCCATTTCCGGGAACGGATCGGACTGCAGTTCGAAAAATTCGGGAGCGTTTTCCGGCATGCCGTAATAGTTGTTTTCCACGAAATGGAGCGAACGGAACAGCGCGGCATTGTCGGTGACCTCATACAGTTCCTTGGGGAAATCGAAGGTTCCGGAACAGGAGAAATCGAGCGTCATGCTGGCGCCGCGGTCGAACCGGAGGTGGATACCGTGGGAAAGACGGGAAGACCCCCACGCGGTGATCTCACAGGGCAGCTGCGGCGCGAAGAACCAGCAGGCCAGGTCGAGCCAGTGGACGCTTTCGCCGATGATCTCGCCGCCGCCGGTCAGCGGATCGAGATGTCCGAGGCCGTAGGAGGAACTTTCATCCTGGATCCGGATGACCATGTGCGGGAGATTTTCTTCCGGCAACAGGTCGCGGACTTTTTCGATATAGCGCCAGGGATTATGTTTCGGATCGGCGGCATGGTTCAGCCATTTCCGGCGCAGGGCCTGCATGGCGGGCGACATGCGGCGGTTGAGGTCGACGCAGATCTTCACGCCGCCGCGGCGGACCGCGCGAATGATCTTGTAGGCTTCCTCATTGACCATGGCCATGGGCTTTTCGC
>JAZUCR010000922.1:0-3823 GCA_045639225.1 Victivallales bacterium | reverse complement strand
GAGTTCCCATGTTTCTGTCCTTTGTGTTCTGGAAGAGAAAAAGGTAGGTTGGGATCACTTTTTTGTCAAGACAGAAAAATTTTATGGGATTTCTGTGCAAAAATTCAGATTTTCTATTGATTGACAGACAATTAAAACTTGAAATTTAAAAAAAATAATGTATCTTTCCCGGATATATCGGTTTCTTGTATATCTTTAAAATAATTCTAGGAGAACGTGAAATGTTGAATGAGATCACGAAGAAAGCCGCGTGTGCGGTCGTGCCGTGTCTGGACCCGAATTTCGTCCCGGCCGTGCTGTGGGATCGGGAATTCCGGAAAGCGGTCAAAGCTTCCGGGAAGAGCCGGGCGATCATCATCGCCGTCGAACGGACGCCGGAAAGCGTCAGCACCTTCGAAACGGTGGTTTTCGCCGACCCGACTGCCGATGAACGCGCCGCCAATATCCGGCACGTGGAACGTCTGGTCAAAGGCATGCTGTGGATGCGCGGCGGCTGGAAGATCACCATCGCCGGTGATGCCGCGGTGGCTGCCGATCTGGCGAAGATCTATTCTCCCAAGGGCGAACGCGCTTTCGATTATGAGATGATGAGTAGGATTTATTCCAACACCATGCAGGTGGTCTCCTGTGCGTATGAAGCCGCTCCGAAAGCGGTCGAACCGACCAAGCCCCTCGGACGTCACCTGGAAGGCTGCCGGATCGGGTTCGACCTCGGCGGGTCCGACCGCAAATGCGCCGCCCTGATCGACGGCAAGCTGGTGTTCAGCGAAGAAGTTCCCTGGGATCCCTACTTCCAGAGCGATGTGAATTACCATAAGGACGGCATCAACGACACGCTCAAGCGCGCGGCGGCGAAACTCCCCCGCGTGGATGCCATCGGCGGCAGTTCCGCCGGCGTGTATGTGAACAACCGCGTCCGTCTCGCTTCTCTGTTCCGCGGCATCCCGCAGGATCAGTTCGAAGCCAAAGTCAAAGACCTCTTCCTCGAGATTGCCAAAGACTGGAAAGTTCCCTTCGAAGTGGTGAACGACGGCGAAGTGACCGCTCTGGCCGGTTCCATGGAAATGAATGCCAACAGCGTGCTCGGCATTTCGATGGGCACCAGTGTGGCCGGCGGCTATGTCAATCCCGACGGCAACATCACCGACTGGCTGAACGAGCTCGCGTTCGTGCCCGTGGACTATCGTGAAGGCGCACCTGCCGACGAATGGTCCGGCGACCTCGGCTGCGCAGTCCAGTATTTCTGCCAGCAGGGCGTGGCCCGTCTGGCTCCGCTCGCCGGGATCGAACTCCCCAAAGACATGAAATTCGCCGAACAGCTCAAGGAAGTCCAGAAACTGATGGAACAGGGCGACGAACGTGCCCGGAAGATTTTCGACAGCATCGGCGTCTGTTTCGGCTACACCATCGCCCGCTGGAGTGAATTCTACAATATCGAAAAACTGCTGATCCTCGGTCGGGTTACCTCCGGCAAGGGCGGCGATATCATCCTCGAACGCGCGGCCGATGTGCTGAAATCCCAGTTCCCGGAATATGCCTCGAAGGTCGAGTTCCGCATTCCGGATGAAAAATCCCGCCGTCACGGTCAGGCCATGGCTGCGGCGAGTCTGCCGATGATCTGAGGGGAGGCACGCTGAAAATGGTCAAACCTGCTCTTCTGGTTCTGGCTGCCGGCATGGGCAGCCGTTACGGCGGTCTCAAACAGGTCGATCCGGTCGGTCCCTCCGGCGAGATCATCCTGGATTATTCCATTTACGATGCTCTGCAGTCCGGTTTCGGCAAAGTGGTCTTTGTCATCCGTCGCGACATCGAAGAGATCTTCCGGGAAAAAGTCGGTTCCAAATGGGAGAACCGCGTTCAGGTCGAATATGTTTTCCAGGATCTGGAAAATCTGCCCGCTCCCTATAAACTGCCGGCCGGACGCACCAAGCCCTGGGGCACCGGCCATGCGATCCTTTCCGCCGCCGATGCGATCAAAGAGCCTTTCGCGGCCATCAACGCCGATGATTTCTACGGCCGGAGCGCCTATGCTCTGCTGGCCAAAGCTTTCGCCGCCAATCCCGATCCGGTCAAACGTCATTTCATGGTCGGCTTCACGCTCCGCAACACCCTGTCCGAAAACGGCACGGTTTCCCGCGGCATCTGCGTGAAAGACTCCAACGATCTGCTGACCGCCGTCACCGAGCGCACGGACATCCTGCCCGCTCCCGGCGGCAAGGCCCAGTTCAAGGATACCGACGGCACGGTCTATCCGCTGACCGGCGACGAGATCGCGTCGATGAACTTCTGGGGCTTCATGCCCTCGATCTTCGATCATCTCGGCGGCCTTTTCGAAGACTTCCTTTCCAAACGCGGCACCGAACTGAAATCCGAGTTCTACATTCCCTTTGCGGTCAGCGAACTGATCCACCAGGGGATCATCTCGGTTCAGGTCATGAACAGCACCGATTCCTGGTTCGGCGTGACCTACCGGGAAGACAAACCGGTGGTCCAGCAGTCCATCCGCAGTCTGGTCGACCGCGGCGTGTATCCCACCCCCTTGGAGTAAGTTCTATCATGGAAGATTTCAAGAAAGATATTGCCGGTCAATTCCGCATCGACAATGCGGAGCTGGCCGAATTCGAATTGTACGGCAGCGGTCATATCAACGAGACTTACCGGGTCGTTTTCAAAGCCGGCGGGCAGGATGATATCTATATTTTCCAGAAAATCAACACCAATGTGTTCCGGAATCCGGATCATCTGATGGAAAACATGTCCCGCGTGCTGAAACACTGTGAATCCAAGCTCGCCGGAAAGCCCGATCAGGCCCGCCGCTGCATCCATCTGGTTCCCGCCCGTGACGGCAAGATGTATCACCGCAACGCCGACGGTTCCTGCTGGCGCGCCTATCATTTCATCGACGGTGCCTCCACCTACAACATCCTCGAAACCGAAGAACAGGCCTATCAGGCAGCCAAAGCCTTCGGCGCGTTCCAGATGCTGCTGGCCGATCTGCCGGGGGAACGGCTTCACGAGACTATTCCGAATTTCCATAATACGCCTTCGCGTTATGCCGATTTCGAAAAAGCGCTCGCTGCTGATAAAGCCGGACGTTCCGGCCAGTGTCAGCCCGAGATCGAGTTCGCCAAAAAGGTTGCCTGGATGGCGCCCGTGCTGGTCGATCTGCAGGCCAAAGGCGAATTGCCCGAGGGCATTACCCATTACGATACCAAGCTCGACAATGTTTTGCTGGACGATAAAACCGGGGAAGGTCTGTGCGTGATCGATCTGGATACCGTGATGCCGGGTCTTTCCCTGTATGATTTCGGCGATATGGTGCGGACCAGCGTGAGCCCCGCCGCGGAAGATGAAACCGATCTTTCCAAAGTCCAGGCCCGCACCGGCGTCTTCCGTGCGCTGGTCAAGGGATATCTCGAAGGCGCGCAGGGCTGTCTCACGAAAAAGGAAATGAAAATGCTGCCCTTCAGCGGCATCCTGATTACCTATGAGATCGGCTTGCGGTTCCTTTCCGATTTCCTCGACGGCGATGTGTATTTCCGGACCTCGCGTCCGAATCACAACCTCGACCGCTGCCGCACCCAGTTCACGCTCGTGCAGCGTCTGATGGAAAAGGAAGCCGAGCTCAATGCCATTGTAAAGGAATTCATGTAAGCCAAAAGGCAATATTCATAAACAGAAGGAGAAATTGCTATGCTGAAGCACAAAAATCTGGTTTTTCTGGGCCCTCCGGGCGCCGGCAAAGGAACCCTTTCGGAAGTCCTGCTGAAAGATGAGAAACTCGTGCACATTTCCACGGGCGACATCCTCCGGGCCGAAATCG
>JAZUCR010000921.1:0-4421 GCA_045639225.1 Victivallales bacterium | reverse complement strand
GATCCGGCCCGCCAGAATACACGGATATTCCAACTGTCCGGCATTCACCATTTTGTCCGTGATGTCGCCGTTGAGCACCAGCAGATCGATGCGGCCGGACGCCTGCGCGGCCCGGACCGGCGCTTCAAAACGGTCATGCGTATCGGAAATATGATAAATACGGATGTCTTTTTCCGGAATTTTCCGAAAATCGTAACTGCCGTTCAATTCCGGTTCCGGAGCAGTCTGATGCATATACGGCAGCCGCTTCGGCAGTTTCCGGCAGAACACCTCGTATTTTCCTGCCCGGTCCAGCACCGGCATCGGGATGTGAAAGCGGTGAACGGATTTGCGGGACGGCCTCACCCCGTTGACATGATCGCTGTAGAATTGATCTCCGATCCGGAGCCGGACGAGAGTATCCGGCGCCAGGACCAGGATCTGATATTCCTCTCCCACAGCAAAAACCGCGGGCGGCACCTTCAGAAGCGGTTGGGCGGGGGCTTTTTGATCTTCCGCGGAAGTCATGCCGCAGAACAGACACAACGCCGAAAGCACGTTTGCGATCCGGAATTTCATTTCAATTCATCTCCATGGTGATATTATGTTTTTCCATCGAATTGTCCTTCATTGTTTCAGATCGAACCGTTGTCAGCTTGAAAGCTCATGCCGGAGATAACAGTACATCACATCGCCGATCTGGGCATATCCGGCAGGGGACGGATGCATCGCGTTGCTCTGTCTTTGACACGGTTCGGAACTGCGCTGGCTGACCGTTTCCGTCACGGTGGGGAATCCGTGTTCACCGTCGATCGAAGCATAGACCGGAACCAGCCCGACCCGCAGTTCCTTGACCGCCCGGAACAGTTTGCGGTGATAGCGGTCCAGGTTCAAACGCCAGCGCCATCGGGTCTGGCGGCATTGATAGGACTTGCCGAATGCGTCCTGCGACGCTCCCGGCGTGAGGGTGGAAAAGGCGATATGCACCTGCGGAGCCGTTTTCCGGAAAGCATCGACCATCCGCCGCATATACGGATAGATGTCATTCTTCCAGGTCCGGTCCACTTCCCGGTCGGATTTGCACAGGAAAATATTGTTGATCCCCAGCATGATGATGACCGTATCGGGATATTTTCCGCCGTTGTACTGCCTGCAGTATTCCTGAAAATCAAACTTCCAGCTGCCGTTCTGCTGAAACATGAAACGGCTGTAAGTGATCCAGGGACGGGAGGGATCCAGACCGTCATTGGCGTCGGACTCCTCCTTTTTCAGCCGCAGGAAAAAGGAATTCCATCCCCAGCCGCCATATCCTTCGTGGGCAACGCCGCCGGGGACGGGCTTGCGATAATTCCCGGAGTTTGTGCCGACCATCCGGAAATCGATCTGCGGCACTTTGCGCATCAGTTCCAGCAGATGCTCCGGATAACCGGCCGCGGCAGTCTGGCTGGCTCCGAGCAGCAGCAGCGAAAGCGATTTTTTCGCTTTCAGTTCCGGCGCCACGCAAATGACGGTCCGGCCTTCGGCGACCAGACCGTTTCCATCATATATGCGGACAGTCCAGTCATATTCCTTTCCAGCCTCGTCTTCACCGGGAGTGAACCGCCAGCGGGCAGCATCGTTCCGTCCGGCTCCGCAATTCACTTCGTAAGCATAAGCGGAGGAATTGATGACCGTGACGATGTTGTCGAAATAGATGTTGCATTCGATTCCCGGAGCGGCATAAATCTTATCCGGCAGCAGAAGCCGGACCCCGGTTTTCCGCCGATTTGTCCGGACCTGCAGAATTATGCACAGCAGCAGGAGGCCGCATAAGACGATTCCCTGCATGAAAAATCCATCACCTGCCTAAAAATTCAGTGTAATTGGTTTCCGTGATGCGTTTCCACAGATCGTCCGGCAGCGCAGGATACGAATTGGGGGATGCGTGATATTCCTTCAGGATCTCATCAATGATCTTCCGGTCGAAATCGCGCCAGAAAACCGCTTTCCCGGTATTGTAGCCGTTGATCCGGTTATCCGTTCCCCACAAGATGTCTTTCGAAGGATTGGCATAACCGGAGAGAAGCAGCATGCGCAGCGCGTCGCGCCGCCGGATCCTCGTCACGCCGGGAGTCAGATCCAGGAACACCCGGAATTTCCGGACTCCGGGAACATTCCGCATGGCCGCCTGGAACTTGGCATAAAGCAGCACGCATTCATCCGTCCAGGGATTGCCCAGATGGGCCAGCGCGAACCGGATATTGTTGATTTCCAGCAGCGGCTCGAAGGCAAGCGGATGCACAAATTTACTGGACGCATAATGATCGAACAGGATCCCGCTGTGGAAATGGATCGGCAGTCCGGTTTCCGCGATGGCGGAGAACTGCTTCATGCACTCTTCCGGATAGAAGTGGTTGCAGATGCATTTGAACCCCCGGACTCCGGCTTCCGCGGCGGCGGAAATCTGCTTGAAGGCGTCAGCTTCCGTGGGGTCGATCCAGAAAAACGGATGGAACCCCGGGGTATGGGAGGTATATTCCAGAATCGCTTCCAGCCGGTCTTTCCAGTGCTGGGAACGTTCCGGATCGGGCCGTAAGCTGGCCGGTGGCAGACTCATGATGGTGCCGCCGTCGATTCCGGCATCCGCGGCTTTCTTCAAAAAAACTTCCGGCGGATCGGCGGGACCGATGAGCGGCATCAAATGGATATGGCAGTCTTTCATTTTGCAGCTTCCTTTCCGGGCTTGACCAGCAGGACCTGATCCCACCAGATGAGGTCGGGCTGTATGGAACCTTCCACGTAGGCCGGACCGGTGAATTTCAGCGACACCCAGATTTCCCAGCGGTTCAGACCCGGCATGCCGTCGTCCGGCTGCCAGACCGATTCCAGCGGGCATTGGCAGCCCCAATAGTAGGTCCATACAAACGCCCCCTGCCGGACATTGTAAGTTCCGATCCGGTACCAATGATATTTTTCATCCCTGGCGACTATTTTTTTCAAATCCCGGCCGAGGGATGAACGGGAGGCATAATCATAAACCCCGACCGCGGTGGAAAACATTCTTCCGAATCCCGGCTTCACCAGGCTGTGGATCGCAGTCCCTTTTCTGGTCTTTCTCGGTTTCGGCGTGATCATGGCTTTTCCCGTCACGGAATCCGGATCATCCACGAACTGATCGGGATAGCCGATGCCTTTAGACCATTTCAGCTGCGGCCAGCCGAGAATTT
Source organism: Victivallales bacterium (assembly GCA_045639225.1). Taxonomy (GTDB): domain Bacteria; phylum Verrucomicrobiota; class Lentisphaeria; order Victivallales; family UBA1829; genus SIG94. Next base: position 1,236 of record JAZUCR010000921.1, on the reverse strand, counting down.
TCACCTCCCGGCCTTTGAACTGTTCCGGAACCGGCAGGTTCAATTTGATGAAACTGGTCAAATCCGCACGCAGCTTTTCGCGCATCTGTTTCTGCCGTTTCTCGGCTTTGGGACTGTATTCCCGCATCAGCCTTTCGCGGATGGCGACATAACGTGCCTGCATCTTTTCCCGGTCTCCGATTTTCCAGTCGGTGTTCTTCAGGATCACAAACATCGGCGAAAGCATTTCCCGTTCGACGTGGTCGCGGTAAATCGTGCCCGGCTCCGTCAACGTGTATGCCTCTTCCAGGTCTTTCCACACCTGGCGCATGAAATCTTCCGTGCAGTAGGCCCGTCCGCGGCTGCTCGAAGTCATCTGGCCGGGGACCGCAGCGACCGCTTTGCGGAGACGGTTCAGGAAGCCGCTCATCGGTTTTTCCGCCGGACCGTAATAGGCTTTCATGAAATCGGCGATCAGTTTGTTTTCATCCAATGAAATATCCCGCATCAGCTTCAGGCCGACATAGGCCTGCAGCGGGAAGAAGTTCTGCATGTTGTCGCCTTCGGTATACTCCATTTCCGTGAAGAAAAAGACCACTCCCTTCTGGTGGTAATAACGCAGTTCCGGCGCGATTGCGTCCACCATGGTCTCCACCCGGGCCGGATTGAAGAACTGTCCGCCCATGTTCCAGTATGCCCAGATCGCCAGTTTCGCTCCGGTTTCCGACCAGCGGTCGAACTGTGCCTTCTGTCCGGCATTGACCGGATGCGTGATCGGACGGTAGCAGTCATTGAATCCGTAAAGATTGCACCACTGGATGATCACATTCTTTTCCGGACGGATGCTGACCGGCGGTTCCACATAGGTGGAGTAGGAGGAGGTTTTGATGATGACATCCGGATATTTTTTATAGACCCGCCGGGCGATGTCGTTGATGAAATCCAGCAGCAGGCCCATTTTGCGTTCCTTCTTTTCCAAAGCGGCGCAGACGGGGCAGAGGCACAAATCTCCGTCGCTGTCCATCGGGGTCATGGAATAAAGGTCCGGCCACTCGTATTCCGGCAGTTTCTTCCGGTCCAGTTCGATGGTTTTGAGCATTTTTTCCGCCACGATATTGCGCACTTCTGGATTGGTCAGGCAGAAATTTCCACCCTGCATGGAGGGACCGAGAGTTCCGTGGAAACGTTTTCCTTCCCGGTTCATGCTGAAATATTCCGGATGCGCCTTGAAATATTTTTTCGGATTCAGGAAATAGT
>JAZUCR010000920.1:0-3314 GCA_045639225.1 Victivallales bacterium | reverse complement strand
CGGCATCCGTGAGGTCGAAATATTCCCGCAAGGTCATTTTGACCAGAAAAGTCAGCGTATTCATATGCGACCCGGTATTGTTGATTTCGTCGTAAATCGACTGCATGAAATTCCGCTCTCGCGGCCGTTTCCGCATCGCTTCTTTCAACTGCGTTTTGCTGTATCTTTGCCGGCGCGCCAGCCAGAGCAGGCTGGACTCCTCCGGGATCGGCTCGTTGCCGCAGGCATCGTAGTGCGGACCGAAGTTGTTCAGAGTGTAGTCGTAATTGGCATCTCCGGTATCGACCAGAATGTCGATCAACATCTCCTGATCCAGAAAATGCTCTTCCGGAAGTTTGACGTAAAACATATCCCGGAGAATCTCCCGGCCCTCTTCCTCGTCCTCGTCATGGAGGAACGGCGCAACCGTCTCGTTCACCAGAACCTTCTTCGTCACCTCATCTTCATATTCCCAGATTGCTTCCCGGTAGGCTTCCTCCAGCCGATCCCAAAAGAACATCCGGGGGTCCTCGGAATTGCAGAGTTCTTTCAAGGTCGAATCGTCCAGTTCGTCCCGGTAGTCCGCATAGATTTCCGTGTAGAACCGACCGTGTCCGTCCCGGAAGCAGATTTCGTCCAGAACCGCTTCCGCCGCTTTTCTGAATGCGTTTTCCTGTTTCATCTTCTGTCCCTTTCTTTTTCTGTCGGACACGAAAAAGGCTTGACCGGAACCCGACGGATAAATGCCGTCCCGGTCAAGCCTGCCGACAGGAAAGATTACGGAAGGCGTCTGAGTTCCTGAATGACTTTCAGCGGACACCTTGCACAATCGGAATTGCATTGCCGATTATGTTTTCGGATGCAAATTCTCTGCAAATCGGCCTTTCGAACCAATATGGCATCGTTGTTTTTGATACTGTATTCCCCTTTATTCCAATATTTTTCGCGTGCAGCCAGTGTGGTATCACAGAATTTCGTTTCCGCTCCGCAGTTTCGACATCGAAACGCATATTTCTCCTTGCTGTTGCCGTATGGCATCGGATTGGGGATTCTCAATATCTCAATCGTGCGGATTTGATGACAATGAATACAGGAAAAGGGAACATCTTCCTCATGGAAAGCGGAAATTTTCGCCGAGTCAGGTTCATAGCGAGTTAAATTTTGATTCAAATATTCGAAAGCATAATATTGCAGAACTCCGCAGGTCTCTCCCATGATCTTCATGGCTTCAAAATCACGCCGCAAGGTTTTCAGCGTACAGAAATGCCAATTCCGGACTTTGCAGCTTTCATCCAGAATACCGTCCAAATAGCCGTCAATATAAATGCCTTCACTGCCCCCATAGTCCACTACAAATCGTGTATTGAACTCATAGGATGAAATCGGACGCCGGGACTCGGCTGAAAATTCATCGCACAAAGCATAATCGCTGATTGTGTCAAATTTGTCCAATGCCTCTTCAGCTCTTGCCATTTTCATCATACCGTTAAACAAATCAACATAAGTGTCCCGATGCAAGGGTGCGGATTTATTGGTATTGCTTTCACTCATCGTTCAAATCCTTATCTGATGCAAATGATCGTCCATCGGCTCCCATGACACAAAACCGTCGAAATGGGCCGGACATCCCAGCTTGCCGCACTGAAAGCATGGTTGGAACCCGGAATGCTGTTCCATCTCCACCAGCGCTTCTCCGAGGCGCTCGGCGCGGTCCCATTTTTTTTGCTGCTCCGCTTCTGCATATCGTCGTTCCAGTTCGGCATAACGCCGCACCCATTTCCGACGGTTCTCCTTGAATTTCCTGCACACGTCCATCTTAAATTCCTCCTTTACGCCGCGGGCGGCACATTTTCGTGACTGGTGAACGGGATGGTTTTCTGTTCTTCTTCCTGCATCTTACGTTTCTCCTTTTTCGGGTTGGCTGCCTCGACCATGCGGACGGGAGAAGCGGGAGGCTCCCCGCCGTCCGCATTCCGGCAACCCGGAAAACCAATTTACGGATGTTGAACGGCCTCGCGTTCGATATAGGCAAGGTCGAGTTCATTTTCCGCGATGCGGCAGGCGATCGTGCGGCTGACGCTCGCCATGAACCTTTCATCGTCAAAATCTGGACACATGAACTCGGCGATATAATCAAATTCCCGCTTCGGATCGTAAGGCTTTCCGGTCAGTCGGTTCATGGATTCGGGCTTTTGACCCCACAGGTCCGGACAGCCGTTCTGCTGTTGTCCGATGAGATACCGTCGCATCGGCAGAACCACCGTATGATTGCTCCCGGTTTGCAGAACCTTCCGCAGGACGGGTTCCACCAGCGGCAGGATTTGTGTGATGTCAACGGGATGTTCCTCATTGCGGTCAACATTCACATAATTGTTGCACCCCGCCAGAATCTCACCGCAGTATTCGTCGTAACGGATGACCTCGAATGCCCCGACGATCTCTTCGATTTGCAGCAGAGATACTTTCGGGTCGTGAACCGTCACCCTGTAGGCGTCGTCATACAATGCCCGCCGATGGCGGACCGTTACCTGCCTGCGGCTGAAGCCTGCCTTTTTAAGCGCCTCATGCATCTTTTTTGCCGTCTCGTCCATAATCTCTTACTCCTTGTGAAAGTCCATCGCGAAGCGTTCTTCCGCAATTCTGCGGAGTTTTTCATTGTGTGCGACAGTGCAGGATTTCAGCCACATCAAACCGGCATATGTGATTTCTCCATCGTGAACTTCCCTGCGGGTGGCGGTATCTTCGTCCTGCTCATACCAATACCCCAGCATTTTCAGCCTGAAATCTGCTTGCAGCCATTGCGCAATGGCGAGGATGTCATTGTCCCGGGACGAGGTGTTTTCGCCGCTTGAAAACGCAAAATCAATTCGGTTGGGGGACTTATGACTGTTCCACATAAACAGCCGCCCGTTGCCCGGATGTTCTTCGGAGAACCGTTTCATCAGTTCCGTTTTTTGCCTGTCGCTTCTGCATATGACATACAGAGCGCATTCAATTTTTTCGTAACGCATATTCCCCTCCTTTTTTGATGGGAAATTATTGAATCACTACGACGATTTTTGCGGTTTGTTCCAATACGAAAATTACCGGTTGGTGCGTTTCCGCATGATTTTATCGAAAGCCGCATTGGAGATCGCCCGGACATTGGTGCGCAGCCCGATCCACGGACGCAGCACCTCTTCGGTAATTTCATACACCGAGCCGTCGCGGTTCAAAATCAGCGGCTTCCCTTCAAACGCATGACGCCGGAGTCGGTAAACCCATTCCTTGACGTTCTTTTCGGCGATTTCGCCCATGCCGATGCTCAAACTCGCCCAGATCAGACAATCCAGCAC
>JAZUCR010000919.1:0-6528 GCA_045639225.1 Victivallales bacterium | reverse complement strand
CGGTCGGGCCCCACGTTCAGCAGCAGATTGCCGTTATTGGAAACACAGCCCATCAGTGCCGATGTGATCGCATGGGTGTCCTTGTATTGATCCGCGTCTGCGGTATAACCCCAGCTGCCGTTCATCGTGGCGCAGGTTTCCCAGACGATATCTTTCCCTTTGACTTGGACCGGCTGATTCATCACCGCCACTTCCGGCGTATAGTAATCGAAATCCCGGACATCGTCCTTGTAATACGCCAGACGGTCGTTCACCAGGATCTCCGGCTGATGGCGGTAGATCATTTCCAGCAGTCTGTCCCGCTCGAAATAATCGCCCCCCGCCTTGGTCCGGCTGGTGTAATCGAAAAACAGCAGATCGATCTTCCCGTATCCGGTCATCAACCGTTCGACATTGTTGTAAAGGTAATCCAGAAAATTCCGGCGCTGTTCCTGCGTGGGCGTATGGAGGATTTTGTGCTGCATGAATTCCGGGCTTTCCTCGTCGGCATAACCCGGATGCGTCCAGTCCGGCAGGGAGTGATAGAACCCGATTTTCAGTCCCGCCGCACGGAATGCCTCGGCGAGCATCTTGGTCACGTCTTTTCCATACGGAGTATTGGTGATCTTGTAGTCGGTGTATTTGCTGTCGAACATGCAGAAGCCGTCGTGGTGTTTCGTGGTGAAGACAACATATTTCATTCCGGCGGCTTTGGCGAGTTCCGCCCATTCCGTCGGATCATAATCCACGGGGTTGAATTGTTTCATCAGCGCCTGATATTCGCCGTCTTTCCATTCGCGGTAGGAAAAAATCCATTCTCCCTCGGCGGGAATGGCGTAAATGCCCCAATGGATAAACATCCCGAACCGGGCGTTCGTAAACCAGTCTGTTCTGCTCATAAAAAATCCTTTCCTGGAATTTCACTTCTTGTCGGAACTTCCAACTCGACGATCTCGCCGGCCGCCAAAGTCCGGGATTCAATATGATTTTCCGACCAGTGGATCCGGATGGGCGAATCCAGATGTTCTTCCGTGTTGAGGATGTAAAGGGTGCGGGGCGTGCCTGGATACACTGCATAACGTACCCGGTCGGAACACTCCACCCGCGGATAAGGACGGTTCGCATCGCAGGCTGCGTCCATCAGGAACGGATAGAGTTCTCTCATTGCCTGGGACCCGGGGTAATTGAACGTATTGACCAGCACGGCATAGCCCTTCCCGGTCTTTTTCCCGAAGATCATGCCGTTTTTCAGCTGGCTCCACGCGAGCGCCTCGGCTTCCTCGCCGAAATAAGCTGCGGCCGCAGTTCCGGATTCCGTACTGATCTCCAGCTTCTGATCGTTGAACCGTTCGGAGGCGACGGCAAGCATTTCCCCGTCAGTGATTTCCAAGTCGGCACAATGGAATCCCGAGCCGGGATATTTCGGGTCGCAGATCGTGGTCCAGAGCGGAAACCCCCATCCGCATGCTGGAGAAGATTTGTATTTGACCCCGAAAGCGGGAACGGTTTTGTCCGAATGCATCCTCACCCCGAAAAGTTCGCTCCAGTCGCCATTCCGGAAAGGTTCGAAAGCGCCGTCAGGCGTTATGGACGCATTCAGATGCGCGGCGCACATCAGGAGCTGGCCGCCGTTCCGGACGAAACGCAGCAGCCGCCGGTAAAGCTCTTCGTCCATGGAGTTCCGGCCGAGGAACATCACCAGTTTGTAGCCGGAGAGGACTTCGTCCGGGGTGTCGTAAGGAATAATGTCGCATTGTCCCAACGGCGGGTTTCCGCTGAAATCGGACTTGCCGACCCGGTCCCGGTTTTCCCAGGGACGCCGCCGATAGAGACCGTTGAAGAGATCCCAGGAGCGTTCCGGAACGCCGATCCGATATGCTTCGTTCTGTCGCTGTCCCCACAAATGGGTCTGCTCCCGACCGACAAAACCGTCATGCCGGCCCTGTATCACGGCGACAGCGGCTTCGGGATAACCTTCAGGTCTGGGATGTTTTTCCGCAAAAGCGGCGAACTCCGCCAGCACTGCACGGAAACGCTTCACTTCCGGGTCCTGGCTGCTGCGGGAGTCGCCCAGCACATTCCTGTAACCGCTGGTGCCGTGTTCGGCATAGATCGGATCGGCTCCGCGGATGAACGCATGATACAGCGAGGTCCGCCAGCGGATATACCACAGTTCGTCGTGCCGGTTTCCCCCATACCAGAGCGTGGCCATGTCCACCCCGAAGTTCGGCACGTGAAAAGCTTTTGCCGCGCCTTTTCCGCCGGCAAAAAGCATTTCCGCATCCTGATAGGTCATTTCCAGGTAGACTTTATCGACTCCGTTCCGCAAATAAAAGTGAGCGGCCAGTCCGCGCGCCTCGACGCTGATAACGGGAATCTTGAAGCCCGTTTCCCGAATGATGCGGATCGTGCGTGCCATCAGGTCGCGGACATCTTGTTCCGCCTCGGCATAATCCTTCGCCGCGGCCGGCTTTGTGGTGCCGTTTTCGATGGAACTCATCGGCCAGTAGAAACGCAATCCGCCGAATTCACACATCGAGTAAATACCGTCGGTCACGTCCGAATATTCGTTGAAAAGTCCGGCGATCTTTGCAATATCCGCTCGGTAGTCGGCCCGCCAGTCGCCGGTCATCCGGCTGATGAATTCATCTGTTCCGATCTTCAGACGGTTTTTCCTGGCATATTCGCAGACTTCCTTCAGCAGCTCGAATTTCCAGGGGCCGACAAACAGAACCAGGTAATTGCCTAATTTTTCCTCTACGACCGTTCGCGGAGTCAGCATCCCGTTCGGGGCCTCGCAGACCGTTCCGACATCGACTTTTTTCCTTGGCATAGTTCATCATTCTCCCGTTTCAAGTTTTATCATGGCGCTGTCTTTTTCATGCATGGTCTTTTCACAAGTGCCTTTAATACGGTAATTCCGACGTATCCGGCCAGTCCCGGTTTTTGAAATCCACCGTCTGATAAAACGGAACCAGGACATTCGGATCGGCGAAACAGTTCCGCGTGATCGCAATGGCATAATGTTTCTTCCGGTCCAGCAAGCCTTCCGAACCTCCGACTCCGCCGTGACCGAAGATTCTGGAAACATCATCCGGCGGACCGGAGAGCACATAGCCCAGACCGAACAGCTCCCAGCGTCCTTTGACCAATGGCATCGGATCATTCTCTCCCCGCCATGACCGGGTCGCCAAATCCATCGTTTCCGATCGTAACAAGCCGGTATCCAGTGCCGCATAATGCCGGGCGATAGACAACGCGTTGCTCATGGCTCCTGAACTCGGATTGCAGCCGGCGCGGTTCATGGGATCGTTCATCCGGTCAATGACTTCCCGGCTGTATGTTTTACCACCCAGAGACGTTACCAGCGTCGCGGCATTGCGTTCTTTTTCCAGATCGATTCCGTAGAAAAAGCGGTCCATGCCAGCCGGTTTTCCTACCAGTTCCCGGAAGATTCCCGGATAATCCGGATCATTCAGCACATGACACGCGATCCCTCCGGTCAGCCAGCCGTAAGTCCATGGGTGATACTGCTGTTTGGAACCGATTTCATAAGCAGGTGCCGCCTTGGCCATTTTGGCTGTAATAACCTGAAAATCCGCACGTTCTTCCGGCGTGGATTCCGGAATGTTGAACAGTCCCGCCCGATAAGACAGCACATGCCATACTTCCATATTCTCTTTGCCGTTGCATCCGAATTCCGGCCAGAAATCCGCAATTCGCGTATGATAGGTCAGTTTGCCCATTTCCACGAGCCGATGAATTGCAGTCGAAGACGGTGCTTTCCCGGTCGAAAAGATCGGGAAAATGGTATTTTCATCCACCTTTTGGGATCGTGTCCAGTCCGTCCAGCCGGCAAAGGCACTGACCTCGAGTTTGCCGTTTATAAATAATGCCGCCTGACAGCCGCATTCGGTCCCGTTTTCCACGGCCTGATCCAATACTTTCTGAACTTTCTGCTGTAAATCCATTTTTCCCTCTTGTCACAAAAGCGTTATAAAACGTTTTGGAAACATCCTGCTGAACAGCTGTTTTTCCAGTTTCCCGTTTTCCTGGTTGTAAATTAACTTCAGATCCCTTAATGGATAAATATTCCGAATCGGATGTTCGTAAACCAGTCTGTTATGCTCATATTATTCCGCTGCCGGATAGTCCACACTCTGAACATCGCCGTCATTTGCAACTGCCATGACCGTATATTTGTTGGGCGTTTCAACACGAATCGTCTTTTTGAAGGTCTTTTCCGTTCCTTTCAGAATACCCGTGTCAAACACCACCCGACCGGTATCATCCATCACTTTCACCTGCCGGACAGGCGCTTCCGGCGAATTGACATCGATCGCCATCTGTGCATACGCTTCCATCACGCACAGATCGCAGATCATTCCGGTTCCCGGCGAATAGTTGATGGAAACATGCAGCTGCCCGATTGCCATTTTGCCTTCCGGAATTTTGACCGGCTTTCCGACGATCTTGTGCCATTCCTGACGGCCCCCGCCGAAGACCCGGACCGTGACCCCTTTTCCCCATTTGGGTCTCCAGAAGGTCATTTCGAATCCGATGCCGGAATAACCGGCGATTTTCCTGGCATTGATTTTTTCATCCGGACAGATCATACAGGATGCTATGTAATATTTTCCAGGGGTCAGCAGATCAAGGGGAACCCCTCGATATACACTTTTCTGGGCGTTCTGTAATTTCAGGACCTGCTTGTTCATCTGCTTGTCAAAAACAACAGAGGTGGTGTCTTTATCGGTAACCCGCCATTTTTTCAGTCCGTCGTCAAAGTCATAACCGGCAACATAATTCTTCCGGACGGGCAGTGCCGGATCACAGGTGACCGTAATTTTCATATCTTCGGCGGAAAGCAAAGCAGCCGCGGAAAGTGCAAGAATGCAGAGTTCTTTTTTCATAATGAACAATCCTTATCTGATGATTTTTACCTCGTATGGAGCAAGATCAACCGTGATGTCCGATCTGCCAGGGATCTTCACCGTCACACCGCCCGCGGCTTTGGGCAGGGTATTGACGATCGAGGTCATGACTTCCCCCTTATACTCGATCACGGCAATGTCCAGATCGTTCTGCATGCCGAGATAAAGACGTTTGCCCAGACAGAATGCAGGCGCCAGCTCCTGAATTTCCTGCGTCAGCTTCTTCAGCGATTCCCAGGCTTCTTTGTTTTGGCGGATTCCGTTCCGGCGTTCCGGAACAGTGTAATTGAAATAGGCAATTCCTTTGATTCCGTGATTCAATGCAAGAAATGTCATGCAGCGGAGCTCTTCTTTGTTCGGGGCACGTTTCCAACCTCCCTCTCCACCAAAATTTTGAAGCCAGATCAAACGGCTCTGTCCCGGCTTCATGCTCTTGATCAGACGGTCCGCATGGGAGCTGACCATGGTGACTTTTCCATTCGGAATGGGATAAGGATCCGTACCGATAACATCACAATAATCTGCATTCTGTCCCACGGCATTGATGACCGTCAGCCACGTTTTGCGGTCCGGGTCGATCTCATGATAAAGCTGGCTGCGCATTTGATTTTCCTCGAATTGCCCATCGGTTTCATCCGCTGTGTGCCAGAGGGCGATCCGGGGATTATCCCGCAGACGCAGAAGCTGTTTGATAAATGCCTCGATATGCTCGTCTCCGAAATCCCGGTAAGCAATATACGGGGACTGGACGGCAATACACAAACCGTATTTCGCGGCACGTTCCGCAATTGCATCGAACGTGATTCCCAATTTGCGTCCGGTATTGTATCTTCCTTTCAGGAATCCCGGCAGTCTTCCCAGTTTTCTGATCTGATCCGGGGCTTCCTCCGGAAAACATTCATGCTGGGTGATCAGCATATTGAATCCGTGCTCCTTCAGCTCCTGCCAAAGTATTTCGCATTTTTTCCAGTATTCTTCCGCTGTTTTTGCGGTTCCAACATCCTTCGCAGTACAAATCCAGACGATCACCGGAAAGAAAAACTTTCCGTCTTTATAAAAGCTGCCGTCTTTTATCGTAAGAATGCCGGGAGTCTTCGCAGTTTTCGGCGGGATTTTCCAGAAAGTTTTCCGGTTGCTTTCCAGAACTTTTCCGTCCGCATTCACAAAATCCAATTCCAGCTGATACTTGCCTGCCGGCAGTTCGGCGATCGGAATTTCGAACTCGTTTTTGAAGAAGACCGGAGTCACCGTCTGTTTCTGCACGGTTTTTCCGGCGGCGTCTGTAATGCTGGCCTCGATCCGGAACTTCTTCATGGATTTTTTGTATTTCAGATCGGCCGTAACTTTGGCAACCGTCTCTTTCGTATACAGAATGTGATCCATGGCAATTTCGAATACGCCTTTGTTCCGTTCGATCTGGATCGCACGGATTTTTTCCAGATCGACGGGAATTCCGGCTAACTGCTGAAAGTGATCAGGATCATGGAAGCTGCCGGACGGCAGTTTCATCCAGCTGGTAAACTCTTTTTTTTCGGAAAGTCCCCGGCCCAGATTGATCCGCCAGTTTTTGTTGAATTTCACGCCCAAGGGCAGTTTCAACGCCGTATAGGGGATC
>JAZUCR010000918.1:0-1986 GCA_045639225.1 Victivallales bacterium | reverse complement strand
ATCCGGAAGTTCCTGCGGTGCTGACGGTCTTCGACCGCGTGACTGCTGCCAGTCCGGAGTTCGAAAAGATTTGGAACCTGAATACCTATCTGAAACCGGCCATCAATGACGGAACCGTAACTGCAGCTTGGGACCGAAAAGGGTATTCCGGCCAGCTGAAGGTTGTTTCTCTGCTTCCGGAAAATGCTGTCATCACCTCGGTGCCTGCGCTTACCGTCTGCGGTAAAACCTTTACTGCGCCCAGTCCGAAGAAACCGTCGGCCAATGCATTCCGTACTGAAATCAGGCCCCGTGAAAAAGCCGCTGCCGATACTTTCCTGACAGTCATAGGCGTCGGGAAAGCCGGAAAGCCGCTTGCTTTCGATGCAAGGATGATTCCTGGTAAAACTGCCATCGGCACGGCGTTCAAGAATTACGCGGTATATTTTTCTGCTGACGCACGGCTGCTGACCGATGCGTTCGAACTGACCGTGCCGGAAGGCAAAAACCTTCGCACCGTGGTGACCGATCTCGCGCCCGGCGTGTGGGAAGTTGTTATGGCAGGCAAGAATGTCGCACGCCGGAGGGTCCCTGCAGCGGACGGAACGTTGTTCTTTGTTGCTCCGCAGGGCGGGACGGCGATCATCCGTCCGGCAGAGAGTTCCGGTTCCAATACCGATTATACATCGCTGAAAGCGATCCCGGCAAACGGAGAGCGAGGCATTACCCTGGACGGGAAAATAATCTGGGGTGATTCGGCGCGGAACATCCGCGGGAAATGGTATGTCCCTGTGCGCCCGCTGGCCGGTAAGGTATTTCACGCCCGCAAGGACGGGTTCGATTTGGATCGCAACGGCATGCGGTGCCGTTTTACAAAGAAAGACCGCTGCATTCATGCGGGGAAATACCGCTTCTACGTTGACGCGGAGCCTGTGTTTGCCGGCGGCGAATGGATGTATCCGGTGGAAACGCTGGCAACGATCATGAACTGGAGTCTTGCTGCGGGAGTATGGAAGGATTCGATCCGTTTCCGCAGCATTCCGAAAGAACAAGGCATCGTGCCGGTTCTGGCGGCATACAGCCCGTCAGCAGCCAGCGACAGTCCGCTGTACCAGCTGTTCGACGGCGACCCCGAGACATACTGGGGAGCCTTTGGAAGTCAGGGCATGGCCACCATGTTCCTCGGTGGAGAAAAAACGGTTTCCGGCATCAAGCTCCTGTGGAGCAACGGCGGCAAGCGCAGCTACAAGTTCGAGATCCTGACCTCGCCGGACGGGAAGAATTTCACTGAAGTCTGGAAAGGTCAGTCGGAAAAATCCGGCACCTGGGAGACAATCCGGTTTGCGCCGGTGCGCACGGCGTTTGTCCGGCTGGTCGGTCACGGCAGTCAGGTGAACGCCTGGACCAGCCTCTGCGAAATGAAACTCCTTGCGCCGGAATCATCCAGGCGCATCGCAGATAAAAAGATGTAACAATCCGGAGGCTGATATGTCAGTGATGTTTTGATTTCAGAAAAGGGGAAAAGGGAAACTCAAAACATTGAAATACCGGCTTGAAACACAGGAGAACCGCAACATGAGCGAACAGGAAAAATTCAGATTTTACAACATCATTCCCTGCAATCCGGGAAGGGAAGATTTGCAGGCGCAGGATGTCATTGAGCTGGAAGTCCGCACCGGAATCAATATTGCATTATATTCCCTGACACTGCATCCGGAAGGTTATCCGGCAAGAAAAAAAGCGGATTTCCTGATCGAAAGCTACCGGAAATTCAGCCATGCCCTGCAAGGCAGCAAAGTCAAACCCGGCGTGCTGATCCAGAGCATCCTCGGGCACTGGCCGCGGGTGGACAAGGATGAAGAAAAGTGGACCCGGACCATTGATCTGGATGGCAAGATCTCCCGATTCTGTCCGCTCGATCCCGATTTCCGCCAATACATCTTCGATACGGTTGCCGCTTTGACAAAGGAACATCCCTGTTTTATTCTAGGCGATGACGACATCCGC
>JAZUCR010000917.1:0-6139 GCA_045639225.1 Victivallales bacterium | reverse complement strand
CGCACGAACATCCGCTGTGGAAGCAATTCCCGATCGACGGTTTTGCCGACTGGCAGTTCTTCCCGATGATGACCGGCTCACGTTCGCTGATCACCGATCCGGACATGCCCGAATACCGGCCGATCCTCGAACTGATCCCGAGTTTCAAGCTCATCAAACGCAAATCGTTGCTGTCCGAATTCCAGGTCGGCAAAGGCCGTCTGATGGTCTGCGGATTCCATCTGCAGGACACCGATCCGGCCTCGGTCTGGATGAAACATCTGCTGCTGGAATATCTCGGACGGCACGACTATGCCGCCGCACCGGAATGGACACCGGAAAAACTGCTGCTGCGTCTGGCATCGGTTCCCGAAACCGCGGCACTGCTCGGCAAACAAATCGATGCCGGCGGCCGTCCGATCGACTGAAAAAAACGTAATTGTCTGCGGTCCGCAGGTCAGGAAATTGCAGGGACTCTTTAAGCGGTTCCATTCCGGTCATGCGTAAACCACCAAAGCCGGCGTCATTCGGAGAGAACGGCGATCGGCCAGGTCTGCGGCCGATTCCAGCCGCCTACCCTGGGTTCCGTACTGAGCGAAACACTGCGTTCGATATTCGGCCCCTTGTCGCGGTCGGCCACATTGACGCAGAAGCCCATGTTCCAATCTGAAACTGGCATCATTCAATGTCCAGAATCTCAAAATAAAAGAGATTTCAGACAAAAGCGAAGAAGAGAAGTCTGACGCTGAAAAGAAGAAAGAAAAGAAATGCGAAGGCATTGCTGAGATTATTAAAGGTTCGGGGAATGATGCTTCAGCTGTGGATATTATCGCCTTGCAGGAGATACAAAATGAGAATGCGATAACGACCATTATGAAGAATCTGCCATCGCATTACGACTATTGCCATTGCGGGGACATCTATGATTCCTTGAATGCGCTGGGGTTTCTGAACCGTCATGGTCAGAAATTCAAAAGCGATTACGCTTTCATCTGGAATACCCGCCAAGTTTCCCTGTGCTGTGATCCCGAGGTTTACAAGAAACTGCATTTCCAGACGCAGAAATGCTGGGATCGCTTCATCCTGACACTTATCGAATTCTTCCTCGAAATAATTCGTCATTCACAGGGGAAAGCTCGTGCATTGGGGTTGCTTTTTCCCGGTTTTCCCGATCAGGGAAGCTTAGCCAATCAAAAGGATTTTATAGCCGGAGCGTTGCGAAATACCTTGCGTCCTCCTCTTATTGCCTGTTTCAGACCGACCGGATTCTGGAACAGTCTCTTCTGGGAACTGCGCATGATCAATACACATGTGCAGTGGTCTTTCAATCAAGAGGATAAAAATGCCGAAGATTTGCAGGAACTGTCGGGAAGTTTGAATATCATTTTGCGCCAAAAAGAAATGAAGTTCATCCAAGGTGATCTTTATACCGCAGTAACAACCTGTCGAAATGGAGATTATCGCAGCATTTACACCGTCATTGCCGGAGATTTCAATATGTCTGCCGATCAGACAAGGGGAATCTATGGAGATTCTTTTGCAACAGAATATCCGCAAATGGATACTGTCCAAAGTAAAGCCAGTGTTTGGAGTTCAAAACAGGAAAAACTCAAAAACAGCTATGACCACTTTGCCTTCGACTGTGCAAGAATCCAAACAAGAGAACTGGATACAGAAGTTCTGGCTTTGGATAATGAAAACCGGATCTCCGACCACAACCCTGTAACAATGAATTTCAAAATATAATAGAGCGGAAGGAACAAATCATGAACGTGGAAAACATTGAAAACCGCAAAGCGGCACTGGCCTTGAATCTCTGCACCGTTTCGGTATCGCAGATCATAGATTATGAGGACATCAATATCCTGAAGCAGGAGTATGATGCCATCCTGAACAACATCAATTTGCAGGAAATCATCAAGGATGAGTCCCTGCTGAATGCCATCAAATCCATTCTTGACACGCTGACATTCTACATGATTCAGGACGAGGAGAAAAAGATCGTCGAGAAAGAATATGAGCAGAATTTGAAGAATGCCCTGCTGAGCGCATTTCGTCCCACGGGAATGCTGTTCGTTTCAGGGAGTCCGATCACGATGGCGGTTGCCGCTGTGACCATGGTCGGTACCGGTTATCTCAATTACAGATCTGCCAAAGTTCAGGCAAAATTGGCGCACGAAAAGGAATTGTGGAAACTGCGCCGTTCCGCGATTGAACAGCTGCACGGATTGCGCAAAAGTCTTTTCGAGACAGCCTGGCGTCTGTCCGATACCTACCAGTTCCCCGATGAGTGGCGTTTAACCGAAAAACAGATCACCCGCTACAATACGATCCTGATGGAACCGGATCCGCACAAGCGCTATGACCGTCTGGATGTTTTGAGCTCAACTTTTGGAGCGTTCCCTTCTTTCTGGTATTATAAAGGACGAGCTGCACTTGAAGCGGCAGACAAATATCAGGACAATGCCGCAGTAAGCGCTAAGTTCAAAGAACTGGCACGCGCAGCTTACGATGAATACGATAAAGTCTATTTGCCTCTGATGCGGGAAGATATTATTGCTTCCCAGGCTGCGTTGGACAAGATTTCCATGCTGGACCGGACTCAGGACAAAGACAAGATCATTCAGTTGTTGGATCGGGCGGAGAAAATGGCAGGAGAAAACTATGATGTGCTTCAACTCTGCGCTATCAATTACCTCAATATTGCGGAACCTCAGTCCGCGATAAAAATTCTCCGTGTCCTCATCAACGAAAATTACAATCTCTATCTCAACGGAAGATTGCTGAGCCGTATTTACCGGGAGCAGAATCAGCGTGCGGATTTTGACCTGCTGTCGCTGCGTGTCGGAGAACGCAACATCCTGCCGTGGACAGAAAAACTTGATGACGGTTTTGCACAAGCGGAAAAAGACGAGAGGACCCGGATCGGCAATAAGGCGAAAAAAATAATTCCAAAGTATTTTGAGCTGGCCTCCGATTCAATCATCAAGCCGCTGGAACAGAAAATGGTTCAATGGCAGCAGGAGCCCCGCATCAGGAAAAGGATCGCCATTTCCAGTGATTTGAAGATGTGGGCGAAAGAGGTCAAGAGCCCGGTCAATGACATGATCAATGCATTCGTCACCAGTACACGCTACATGCCGATTTGGAATTCCATTTCCGACAACACAGGAAACCTTCCGTCAACGGGAATGGATGCGACCCGTTTTCAGCAGATCAGAAGAGAGAACAGCTGCTCCATTGATGAACTGTCCAAAAAGTTTCACATGTTCGCAAAACTGGGCAAGGATCTGGGGGCGACGATGCATTTCTGGACCTCGGATACAGCCTCAGGGCAAGAAGGCACCGCATTGTCAAAAGCAGCAGATGCTGGTGCAAAATCTGTTTTAAGAGGCTTTTCCAAAGTGACAAATATGGTAGGTGCAACTTCGCTTTCCCAGGCAGCTGAATCTGCGGCATCGGCTGTTGATCAGGAGACGCCGGAGGAAAAGAAATATATTGAGTTCGGTGATTATCTTACCGGTTCAATAACGGAGATTCGCAAATCGCTGGCTGAACTTGCCTCAAGATATCCGCTTCATCTGGTCGAAAGTTTCTGTTCAGGCGAAGAGATCCCCGCACAAGTTTTTGATGATGCCTGCCATGCCCTTGAATTGCTGGAAAATGACATTCATCAAATGGAAGATGAACGGAATGCCGCAAATCAGGCTGAAACGGAATTGAAAACGAAGTGGTATTTCGTCCTCGATCGGAAAGCCGAACAAGAACAGGAAAGTGCTGAAAAATAAGATTCGGCAGTGTTCTACCATTCACTTGCCGCTCAATATAGGAGCAATAAATGCATAATAACGAACCGGACTTTCCCGTTTCAGTTTGTGAGCAGGAGTCAGAACTTACTTCTCTTTTGAGAGAAGCCAACGCCAACCGGCGGAGAATCCTTATCCTCGCCGATTGGGGAATCGAAACGATCCATTGGACATGGGGGACGGGCATCCTCAGCATTTCCGTGGATCAAACCTGTGAATCCGGAACTCGCGGATTTGCGACTTGTCTTCGCAAGATCATAAGTTACACAAGGCGGCAGCAAAAGGGATTCAGGAGATACCTCAAGCCATGCCTTCTGTTCTCTCATCATTTCCGGGAAGATGAGTTGTCGGAGGTACGTTCGATATTGCATTCGCTGACCTACAAATTCCTTTTCATGGAATCAACCATGGCAGCGGCTTGTGGATGTGGAGATATATCTCAGCCTGCGCCGCCATTCTTTCTGCTGGATGTCAATGCAGTCCGTTCAACTCTTATCTTGCCGTGTTTCAGCGGTAATGTTTATTCAGATACGGTAACCCATGAAGACCACGATCTCACCTCAAAATCTAATATGGAGATGCTGATCCGGATGATAAAAAAAGGAATTGATTCAGCTCGAACAGAAGATCTCCGTATCCCGAAGCATGTCCTTATTACTGGTGAATACGCAGAAAAAACGAATCTTGCTATTGAATTGTGTCAACAGACCGGTTTCCGCTGCAATGTAGCGAAGAATGCTGAATTTGCCTCGCTTCGCGGTCTTGCAAAGGTCTTAACGGCATACCCGAAATTCATATGAACCAGAGTATTATTACACATGAACCGAATCTTCTATGAATGCCATTGTCTGCACTGTTCCTGGAGCGGACTCTTTGAGATCGGCAATCCTGCCAGCGTGATTTATCATGAACCTGTCGGAAAGGATGTGATCCGTATCGTTTCACAGCTGCCGGATTGTTGTCCGGCTTGCGGTGCGGAAATCACCTCTGAACGAAAAGAAATGGAGATCCGGAATTGAAAATCCCCGCCTGTGTGTCAGACAGGCGGGGAACGGTCATTTTTCCATCAGCTTGCCGATCAGTTTGATTGCAGCAAATGTCGCGGCGACACCCATGGCAAATCCGGCTGTCAATACAGCGACAGCCCAATCATCGGGTTCTTCCTCCGGCATCTTCGGACAACAATTTTTGTTCTCGTTGTTCTCTTCCATGTTTACATGACTCCGTTGGTTCTTCAGGTTAAAGAAACCGGAGGGACGGCTTGCACTCCTTCGACCTCCGGGATGACTTCGGGTTACGGCACGGCTGCATCACTTCCGTTCCGGGTGCTCTCCGACTGCGATCTTTGACATGGCATCGCTGCAGCCGGAGCCCTCAGCCATGCATGAGGGTGGTGGTACCCTCGGGGTGTTATCGCCAAAGTTCTGCCCGATTCCCGTCCAAACCAAAGCTGCGGTTCAGTGCCGAGTAGGAGTAGTCCACACGCTGAGGCGTATATTTCTTGATCGTCTCCGTAAACGCATTGAGCAGGCTCCATCGGGTCGGTTCCGAGAACTCCTCATGTCGAGGCTGTTTGAACTCACGGAAGACCGGTACAATATCGCTCGAATTGATCGCTCCGATTTCCGCAGCTCGAACGATCCGGCTTCGTGCTTCATCGTCATCTTTGAGGTAGATTACTTTCATCTCTTCGCAGACCTTTTCCAGCATCAGGAACTCGTTTTCAAGCTCGTTGACTGCGACATCCACGAGCTGGGCAAGTTCGATTCTGGAAGTGTGTCTGCGTTTGATGATCGTGGTTCCTCCGAATGCCATATTGGAACAGACCATCACGCTGATTCCTGCTGTCAGGCCGACAGAGAAACTTTTGTCGTGGCTGTTCCTCAGTCCGATACAGCGAGTCCAGTCCTGGCTTGAGGTCTTGTTGATTCTCATGACACCGAAAAGCTTCTGTCCTTCTCTTGCAAGCCCGAACTGTTCCTCGGTGATCTGCCAGTGATGGGCTTTCACCACCTCGGTAACAGCATCAATGACCTCGATATGAGGAACGGGTTTCCAGCTCTCCGTTCCGATGGGCGTATCGACCATCGCCACGGTCTGACGATCAACGATCTGACCGCCTCCACTCATGCAAAGTCCCATGATTCAGTCTCCTTTCCATGTTGACTTTTTACACCGATCCGCATACGGACAATCGGCGCAGTTGATGATGTTCTCGTTCGGATAAAACAGCTCTGCGTTCACCGCCTTTTCGATCTTGCAAGCAACGAATTCGAAACGGTCCAGCTCGTCCTGCGTTCTGAGCGTGTAATGAGAATTTACGCTCGGCTGCTTGGTTTTGGTGATGACATCGA
>JAZUCR010000916.1:0-8399 GCA_045639225.1 Victivallales bacterium | reverse complement strand
GAGTTGATCGGGAACTTGACTGCGCTCATCCGCCACAGCACCCACGGTTCGAAGGGTCCGCTCAAGGTCTCCAGCAGCCTGGAAAATCCGGGGATCAGCCCCATCCGGTCAAGGAACGGATAGACATGGTCGGGCCAGTTGCGCTGCACCAGCATCCCTCCGCCGGAAAAAACTGCTCCGGTCAGGATCGACGCATACGCACCCGCCGTAGTCCCGAACCGGGAATAGAGTCCGCCGAGCATCACAGCGCCCGCGCCGCCGCTCCACATAGCTCCCACTACCGTGAAATACAAATTGATGTAATCCAGCTGTGTCATGTAGAGCGATCCGAAGAAAAAGAACACGCAGACCAGCACGCACAGCAGTTTGACCACCCGGATATGCGTCTGCGGCGTCATCGGCGTTTTCCGCAGCGGCACGATGATGTCCTGCACGATCGTCAGCGCGGAACTGAAGATCCGCGTGTCATCCGTCGAGACCATCAGCATAAGCATCAGCAAAATGAAGACTCCGATCAATGCGCCGGGGAAGATATACCGGATCGCCACCGGCAGGCGCAGCTGATTGTACAACGTCCGGAACTCCTGGAATTTCGCATTTCCTTCCGGTGTCTTCCCCAGTGTATTATGCGCGGTTTCCAGATAAACCGTATCCAGATTCCTTTTTTCCGAAAGCGGTTTGTCCTTCCCGATGATATGACGCTGTTCCGGAATTGCCGCCGTTTTCTGAATCAGCTTCTGCCTCGTCCCGGCCTCTGGAACAATCTCGCTTGCGATCCGGCTGCACATTTCCGTCCGGATCGTTTTCGCCTTCGGCGCATAATTCACATGGTTCATCACGGTCAGGATGATGCCTGCCAGCAGGAACATGAACACGGGATAAAATCCGTTTTTCCAGGCGCCCAGGATGCCGGCCATCTTCTGTTCATGCGCCGACCTTGCCGAACTGGAATATCCCCCTCCGAACCAGTTGCCCCGGTTCAGAATGCTGGCAAAAAGACTGACGAATACCGCAAACAGGTTGAAATCCCGCAGCGACTGGATGTCATACGGATTGATGAAACTTTCTCCCGGAATCCGGTCCGCCATCACCGGCACGATCTCATCCCACCACGAAAAATTCAGCAGAATATACAGCGTGAAAGTGAAAATGATCGGATAGGTCATCAGCCCCTGCAGCGTATCGGTGATCACCAGCGCCAGCTGTCCGCCGGCCAGAATAATGAACGAAGCCAGCACCAGCACCCCGGCAATCACCAGAACAAAGGTCTGCACCTTGAATCCGAAGATGTCGATATAGTGCGGGATCCCCAGCAGATAGATGAAGAACCGTGCAGAAATTGCCGGCACGATCATATTGCTCAACATTTCCACCGAGGTCCGCAGGATGGCGCAGAACATCCGGAACGAGCGGCTGTAGCGCATCTCCAGGAACTGGCCCATGCTCAACGCCTTCGTTTCCCGCAGACGGTAGGTCACGAATCCGGTCAGGGAGAGCACCAGCATGACCGGCGCCGCGAATCCGCCCCAGAATCCGGTCGAAAATCCAGTCCGGTAATTGACTTCGATATTCGCGATCAGCAGCATTACGCTCAGCCCCGCTTCCAGGTGCCCAACCGCCAGCAGATACCGCCCGCAGACCCGGCCTCCCGCCAGGAAATCCGGCACGCTCCGGATATATTTCCGCGTATGATACGCCATATACAGCACGCCCGCGAAGGGCAGAATCACGATCAGCCAATTATACCAGGTCATTCAAGATATCCTTTCCCATGTTTCATGCCGCTGGAAACGGCGTTATCTGCCCAGCGTGAATTTCCGTTCCGCCGTCGTGCCGGTCAGCACGTCCACCGCATTCAGCGTCCATTCCCCCGCCGGATCGTTGAACGCCATCCGGAAGGTGAAATCCGCTTTTCCGTTTTCCGCGACCAGACTGCGGTCCATGCAGAAGCCGGTTTTGCCCGCCGGATCGATCAGCTGCACGTAATAAATCCGTTTGCCGGGAACGCCGTCGGCCATGACCGCGCGGAAAGACGCTTTCAGGTCGCTGCCCGCCTTCACGGCCGAAGGCATCCGGATGTCCAGACGCTGCATTTTCCCCGGATAGATTCCGTAAACGACCGCGTTCGCATTCGGAATCCGGCAGGTGACCCGGTCGGTTTTGCCCAGATACTCGACCTTGCGCAGGTCATACAGATGGCCTTTCACCGGGAAGACGAAAGTCTGTGTCTTGTCGTCTTTGGAAACCGAGGCGTTGTGGAGGATCGGGAAAACGTGGTTGACACCGTCGGTGAAATGCATGGTCTCGCGGCCGGGTATATTCACGATATTCTCGCTTTCGACCAGCGGCTTGACTCCGCTGCTCCTCAGCCAGTCCAGCAGTTCTTTGCGGCAGGAGGCGCTCATTTCGTCGAAGATCTTCCCGGTCAGTTTGATTCCGGGCAGGGGCGCTTCGGCACGTTTGAAGCCGAGCTCGTCATAGACCCCCGGCGCAAAATCGGCAATGACTTTTCCGCCGTCCGCGATGAACTTCCGGACTGCGGCGACTTCCTTGTCCGACATCGAAATGATGTATGGCATGATGAGGACCTTGTAGTTCTTCAGAATGCCGGCCTCCACCTGATCGTATGCCACGAAATCATATTGATGCAGCAGATATTCCAGTGCGTAGAACGCGCCCTGGCGGCTGTAGAAATAGTCATGCAGCGGTCCTGTGGCATCAATGATCCCATTCCGGGTCTCCTTGCCTAACAGGAACGCGGTTTGCATGCTGGTCTGGGAATAATAGATCGCGATATCCCGCTTTTTCCAGCGATAATCCAGGAATAGTTTGCCGATCCCCTGCTGGAGCTTGGAATGACGAATGGATTTCCCGAGCAGAACCGCATCTTTGGTCAGGGCGAGCGTGGGACCATCGAGCAGATGGTGATTCGTGCTGAGCATGGCATACCACCCCATGCCGCCGTAACGGTGCGCGGCGAACCACCATGGGGAATAACTGATCATCTCCGCATTGGAATTGAGGTATCCGACCGAGCCCGGAGAACGCATTTCCGGTGCGAACGAACGCATGAACTCATCGAAATTATAGATCGGATTTTTTCCGAGATAGATACAGGAACTGTATTCCGTGGCAAAATCCAATCCTGCCTTGCGGTAGAGCTTGGCATAGTCGTTGCCGGAGAAGATACCCTGTCCGAAAGAGTTGGTCAGGGCAAATCTCGCATGGGGCGATACCTTTTTTCCCGCATCCCCAATCAGTTTGATGATCTCGCACCAGCGGTCCACATTGAAATTGCGCCATTCGATGAACTCGCCGTAGCGTCCGGTTTTCCGTGCTTCCGCCATCAGTATCGGCTGGATCTCATCGAAGGATTTCCAATTCGAGCGCATCCGGCGGTTAAATTCTGTGATCGTGCCGTATTTCTTCTCCATGCGTCTGCGGAATTCAGCGATGTTTTCCGGATGGGAATCCAATTCGTCCGATGTTTCCATTTTGGCCAGATTCGGTTCATCACAGACACTATTGTAGGAAAAACCGTAATTTCTGGAGAATACTGCATTTTTTTCTGCCTGTTTTCTGATTTTCTCCCGGCTTTCAGCTGTGTTGAACTGTACGCCTCTTACATGTGTTTTTTGCGGTTTGATGACGAAGATGTCGCCGCTGCTCAGATATTTCATCCCGCAGATGATTCCCTCCCGCAGAGGTTCCAAACCAACAACCGCAGGAACCACCATGCGAACGCCGATGCTGCGCATTTGCTTCATCATTGTGCGGTAACTCGCATCCGTGCTGTCGCCATAAGAGGCCCAGAGCCGCTGCGTGAAGCCGTCATTCAGCATCCGGTTCACATCGCGGTCCTGCACCATGACCACAAGTGTCTGACGGGACAGTATGCGGTTCGACTGCTTCAGTTTCACATTCAGTGTGTTATAGGTGGTGAAAACACTTTTCAGCGGGACTTTCACGGTCTGTTCTTTGGCAACTTTGCAGCTGCCGGATTCCAGTACGCGTCCGGCAAAATCCGCCAGTTCCCATTCGATTTGGCTGTCTGCCGGAACCTCGCTCAAACCGATCCGGAATTCCGCTTCGGTTTTCCCTGCATGATACGGCTCCGGATCGGAGATTGAGATTTCCGGACCGGGCTGACGGAACCCCAGTGTCCGGTAATCCAGCACCTTGCCGGCGGCGTCCAGGGTCCGCACCGAAAGCAGATTCCATCCGACGGAGATCCGGTCTGCCGGAATGTTGAAATTGCCAGCTCCGCTGCGGATTGCTTCTTTTCCGCTCCCGGTTTGTTCGCCGGACGCACTGGTAATGTTCCATACGAGAGAGACTTTACCCGCCGTCTTGCCCAGGGTGACTTTGACTTTCCCATCGGAATATTCCAAGCCTGTGATCGGATGCGACACTTTATCTGTTGCCTGCCAGGCAATACATGTCAGCCAGGCTTTCGCAAAGTCTTCGAACGGGAAGTTCGGATTGATCAGTTCATCCGCGGTGCACTTTGGCAGCAAAATGTTTCCTCGCTGGGGATAATCCAATATAAAGACTTTTCCCTTCCCGATCGCGGCGGACTTCATAACCCAGGCCGGACCCCGGTGGAACTGGGGAAAATTCCCGGGACAGGAGTCCCGGAACGGATGATTGGCCGGCAGATCGGTAAAACGGCATCCTTTCAACCATTTTCCAAAGGCGTAGTAGCTTTTGGGGAAAAAGAAAATGACGACAGCCCCGTTTTTCACGTTCTCCCAGATTCGTTCTGCGGTTTTCTCTCCGATATTCGGAAGGACGGGAGCCCAACGGTCCATATTATTGCTGACCAGATACAGGTCATACTGCCCCTTGGTCAAACGCTTGCTGATCCGGTCCGGATCATCTTTTGTGGTGTAAATATCGCAGACACGCTCCGTTCCGCAGAGAATGTCGCACTCGGCTCCGGTTCCGGCGAAGACCTCCCGGATCTCGCGGACACTGGAATAGTTGTTCGAAGACCGGGCGAAGGCCAGAACCTTCAAAGGCACCGCACGTTCTCCTGAGATGTTGACGTGCAACGGTTGGTCCGTGCCCGGAACCGATGCCTTCAACCCGACCGGCTCGTTCTTCTGAATTTCCAAATCGCTGTCCTTTCCCTCGCGGAGTTCCACGGAGGCGATATCCATACTGCTGTGGTTGGTTTCCCCACGGGCCCCGTAGCGGGTGAAAATGACATCGACCTGTGCGTGTTTAGGCTTGAAAGGAACCGTGTAGACCCGGAATTCCGGCGTCAGTGAGATACGCTTTTCATCCAGTTTCGTATATTTTTTGTCGATCCGGCGGAACTGTTTGATACCGAGCTGATTGCTGCCGTTCACACTGCGCGCGCGGATCTTCATGGTATATTCCTTTCCCGTATCCAGCCCATTGAATCCACAGCGGAGTACATTATACGAATTTTTCACTGCGCTCAAATACCATTCGTTGGACATTGCCAGAACTTCCTGCCGGAACACGTTTTTTCCGTAGTCAACAACGTCCCATCCCGGCACACCTTTCGAATCCGGCAGTGCGTATTTGAAATCCGGATTCGGGATCAGATTCATCCGGACGCTTTTCGATGCGGAGATAATGAGTCTGCCCGGCTCTGTGCTGTCGGAAAAGGTAAAGGTATTCCATGTCCCGGGAATACGGAATCCGACATTCGGCAAAATGGCAAATGAACTCGACTGCTTCGGAGTGCCTTGAACCACATCGAAGTTGTTGCAGCAGATGTTGAATCCGATCTGTTTCCCCGCGGCGGCTCCGGCGAGACCGATGCTTTTCAGTGGGATCTTCAGGTTGAATACCCGTGTCATTTTATTTTTTTTGTAAATCTTCACTTCCAGCCCCTTCATCGGAACCTGGGTATTCCCTTCCGCTGTGTAAGGGACTGAATCCGGTGCCACGGCAATCTGGTAATAGTTCGCATTGTCCCGGTCCGGCTGGAAGAACAATTCGATTCCGGTCCGGCTGAACGGACTGGTTTTCTGCTTCGGAATAAATTCAACCCTCGGTTCAAATCTCGAATCGATATTGCAGTAGAGATTTTCCGAATCGAACATCAGACGGGCACGGGTCTGGTAGATCGCCCGCCGATTCGTTCTGCATTCATTGAAGCCTGTCAATATGTCTGCGTTTTTCCAGGCAGACTCGACAGCTGTGCCTTTGGCGTCAAACGGTGTTCCCGCTGCTTTTCGGATTTCCGGCGGCAAAGACTGTGCCGACAGAGACCAGCCCGCCGCCAGCAGGCACAAGTACAAAAATGTTTTCATTTTCATAAAATGATTCCTCCTTATATATGTATATTTTTAACGGATTCAAAATTTCCGGACCGATCGTGTCGTCTCTTTGTCGACAGTCTGCCTGCAACCTGCAGCATCCGGTCAAAACGTACCATTTTCAGTCCGTATATATCATGGTCTGATAAGGGAAAAATTACTTCTTCCGCTGATAGCCCATAAACTGTGCTCGACAAGCTGGGCGTTGCCGTAGAAAGTGTCGAAGTCCATGCCGAACCATCCTTTGAATTGGGATACGTTTCCTGCCAGTGAGCAGAAGTTGGCCGTTCCCCCGGTATGACGGAATCCGGATGCGTTTTTTGTACCTTCGCCTGTGCGGACTTGATCCCATGTAACAAACCCGTATAGGTTTCCTCCATCCATTCCATCGATCCACCACCAGCACTGAGACGGGGGAGGCGAGTCGTCTCCGCCCCGGCCGAATTCTTTGATGTTGCGCGGATAATACGCATTGCTTCCTCCCAAATACGCCGAATATCGTATCTTGTATGGATTGACCGTTTTCCAGGTGGTGTTCACGATCGTTACAAAATTTGCCGCGGGACAATCAAAATATTTTCGGTTGGATCTCACATCTTTCCCCAGATATTGACCGATTCCCGCCCCCTGCAAATCGGCTATTTCCCCGTATTGCCAATAGATTCCGGGTATCCATCCTGCGTAATCATTGATATAATTGTATCCCGCCAGATATAACTGTTTCTGAGAGGACTTGCAGGCGGAGGATTGAACCGCCTGCTTTGCCTTGTTCAGCGCAGGCAGCAGCATGCCTGCCAGAATCGCAATGATCGCTATAACGACCAGCAGTTCGATCAATGTAAAGTGATTGGTCCCGAAAATCCATTCCTGCCGTGTGTTATTCTGCTTCATGTGTGATTCCTCCTTGTTTTAAGATTTGTTTATATTGGTTGTATCTTTATTGGGAAAATCCGGGAGATCGCCGGTGAAAGCGGCAGATCTGCGCAGTCTGTCATGGACGGAATCCCAGTCGCTGCGTACGGTAACGGCGGCTTTGCGGGGTCCGGCCTTCCCGGAACGGCAGCCGCATTGCCGGAGCATTTTTTCATAAACTTTCCGGTAATCGGAAAGCCGGAACAAACAGACATGGGCATTGCCGAGGCGGATTTCGCGCAGGGCTCCGAGCCGACGAAGTCCGGCATAGATTTCCTCCGTCCGATGCGCGGGACACTCCGGACATTCGTTTTTGCGCCATCCCCAGGTGCGGAGTTTGACCTTGCGGCCGTCCGAAAGGATGCCGTCGTATTCCTCGGTGCGGACGCCGAGGCAGGGAGCGCCGAAGGAGGTTTCGACGACGTGCATGAATGTGACCGCGTTTTCCGCGCCGATGGTCATGCAGAAACCGTCCTCCTTTTCGAGCATTCCGGACGGAGAGAGTTCGGAAACGGTCGGAATTTTATGGTGGTCCCTGACATAACGGGCGGCATCGCGTCCCCATGCGCACCAGGAATGGCAGGGATCGGCGGACCGGAGTACGCCGGGCATTTTCCGGAAAGTTTCCGAAAGGATTCCGGTAGTGGCAGGGGAATTGCAATAGTCGAAAGGTTCGCCCTGCCGGCTGCCTTCGTAAATATCGAACGTGAATGCGGGCATCATGAGAACGCCGCCGGGGCCGATTTTATCCATCAGGAGCCGGCAGAAGGCTTCCGGGCCGCCGTCGGGACGGCCGATGGAGGAAAAGGCACTGTGGACGATCAGTTTCATGCCCTTGCGCAGGCCGAGTTTCTCCAAAGCGGCGGATGCTTCGCTGCGGGAAAGGGTGACCGCGTTTTTCAGGCGGACATAGCCGTAAGGCTCCAGGTATTTCAAATCTTCGATGAGGCGCCGGATGAGGGCGTCGGAGGTTTTCCGGTTTCCCCATTCGGCATCGGTCAGCCGGATGCAGTCCAGCAGGGAGCGTTTGCCGTCGAACAGGGCCCAGAGGTCCGGCTGGATGGAAACGGGTTTCCGCTCCGGATACGGCACGCGGGCGAGCGAGAAGGGCCGTCCGGGCTGAAGCCGTTCCGGGATCAGATTCATCGCCCGGTATTCGACGGGGCTGAAGGAATCGCTTTCCCCGCCGGG
>JAZUCR010000915.1:0-3119 GCA_045639225.1 Victivallales bacterium | reverse complement strand
CCCGCTGTTTCTCAGGCAGCGGACGCGCCGGCGTGGCGATGAAGATGGCCCGATAAGGCGTATCATCCGGCAGCACGACTTTCCTGTTGATCATCTCGACTCTCGCTTCGCCGGTCTTCCGGTTCACATAAAAGACCGGTTTGGCAGGATCGTAGACCCAGTTGGCATCGTGTTCCATGGTGTAGGCGAAACCGCCCTTCTTTTCGGACACCTGCCAGATCATCTTCACCCGGCTGCCGGCCTCGGGATACGGATGGGTGAAAACGTCCGATTTTCCCTCGTAGACCCACGGCGTCATCAGGAACTGCCGGTTCGCCGGCGACATGGTCCACTGCAGTTTCATATCGGAGATTTCCGGACGGCCGGAAATGACCCAGTCCAGCAGGATCATGCCGTCGTATTCCACCCGCGTGGAATAGCGGACCGTCATCTTGCCGAGTCTGCCGGTCCCCGTAAACGTGATCCAGCGGTTTTCGCGTTTGACCGGACCCGCTTTCCAGACCGGTTCTTTGCCGTCGATCAGCAGTTTCGGGACCTTTTCGAAGAGGGATTTGCCGTAGCAGAGCACCTGTTCCGGAAGCGGGCCGTCGCCGAATTTATAAGAACGGTTCCACAGCGTCACGGTCCGGCCGTTCAGGGCGAAATCTTTCCACAACGCAGGCACTTCATCCTCGTCGCCGTAAGTGCAGCCCACCCACGGCATATCCGGCCGCACGATCGATTTGGTGACCGTATCCTTGCCGATGCGGGTGACGAGCGTGTATTTGCCCAGCTTGTCCACCCCCTTGAAGATCCGCGTCTCCGTGTTTCTGCCGAAGGTGAAACTGCCGGTCTGCGACAGACCGTCCGGCCCCTTCAGCTCGTAATCCATGACGAGCTTGCCGGCCTTCAGCAGCTTTTCCTGCTCCGGGGAAAGCGAGGAAAAATCGAACTCCGCCTCCAGCTTGTCGATCTTCTTTTCATATCCGATATTCACTCCGTTAAGCGTGATGGAATAAGCCTCGATCTTTTCCTCGCCTTTTTCCTTCAGCAGACGCAGATACTGGTTCTTGATCTCCAGCGGAGTGAAGACCCGGTCGTAAATGGCGAAATCATCGATCCCCGTGCTCCATTTATGCTTGTCGTCATAGAACGGAGCCTTGATGCCGATGAAGGATTCAGGGTTGTTTTCCGCCTTCAGGTCGGCGGTCTTGGCGGCCTTGGCAGGCAGCGAGGATTCGGTGATGAATTTCCCGTTCAGATAAATCGCGATCTTCCGGTCGTCCCAGGTGACGGCGATCTGGTGCCACTGTCCTTTTTTGATCCCTTTGCGGGGAGCGCGCACGCGGCCGCTGCCGCTGGGCGGTTCAGAGCTCCACCAGTCAAAATAGATGTTTTCCGCAAATTCATAAAGACGGTAGTCCAGATAGCGGCTGCCGTTCTGGAAATAGAGCCAGGCCAGGCAGATATTGCCGCGTTTCCTGCCGTCCGTGAGCTCATCGCCGGGATTGTAGTCCAGTCCGGCGGTCCACAGGATCAGGGTTCCTTTATGCGGATCGGCATTGCCTTTCGGCGGGAATTTCAGCGCCTCGCCGGGTTCGGGCTTGAACGCGGACTGTCCGTCGAAGCCGATCAAACCGCGCAGCAGCAGACCGGTATCGGGCATGGTGGAAGAGAGCTTCTCCCCTTTGGCGAAATCGGCGTTCACGCCTTTCCGGTCGAAAGAGACCAGAAAAGTCAGATCTTTGTCCGCAGTCTTTTCCGAAAGTTTCCGGCTGAAATACCTGCTTTGCGCACCGGCGGGAAGCGTCAGCAGCGCAGCGGCGCAGCCCAGCAGGATGGTCTTGGTTCTCATGGTTTCTCCTTATGGTGATCATGGTCTTTCATGGAATATTTATTCTGATTTTCGGTATATTATACAATGGTTTTTCCATTCTTTCAATAGGCCAGGATCAAAAACTCCCAAAAAACGGCTCTGAACCGCTTATGGGTTCAGCGGATCGGAGTGTCCGTCCTGCCCGGCAAAATTTCGCGAAAAGCCCTGCTTCCTGCCCGGTTCCAATTCCGCGAACTCCGATGGACGATATGGACGTAATGGACTTGATGGACTCCGCGTGATCCGGTGATCTCGCGCCAAAGCGGGTAGTTCGCGTCTGTCCATAATGTCCACTCAGTCCATTGTGTCCATCAGGTTCGCGCCGCACCTCTCCCCCGCACGGCCAGCCGTCTTCCCGCTGGTCCAACTTGAAACCTGTAACTTGTAACTTGAAACTTTTTCTTTTTTTCACTTGATTTGTACCGATTGTCCTATTATATTTTTTTTTTGTTAAGAGCTTTAGTATTTTCCTGCACAAATCAAGGAGAGCAAAAAATGGCATATTACGTTGAGAGCGGTGAAGTCAGCAGTGGAATTATTCTGGACAATGATTTTATGGAGGTCTCCAGCGGCGGCACGGCGAACAGCACCACGGTCAATGCAGACGGCACACTGTATGTCCAATACGGCGGCACGGCGAACAGCACCACGGTCAATTCCGGCGGCACACTGTATGTTCAATACGGCGGCACGGCAACCGATATCATCTGGACACCATTCATTGGTTCGGTAATTGCTACGGATGGAGGCACGGCAACGTTTGCCGATTCGGTAACGGGAATCTATCTCGGCAACAACGGAAAACTGCTTTCCTCAGCCCAGGTGATGTCCGGAAAAACGGTTTCCTCGGGATATGGAATGTATATCATGTCCGGCGGAACCGCGACAAATACCTCGACAGGGAAGGGAGACAGTGATATTTTTATTGAGGTATGGTCAGGTGGAAGGGCATACAATACGACTTTGTATGATGGGGAGATGCGTGTAATGTCCGGCGGTCTGGTCAGCGGTGTGATGGTTTACGATGATCAACTTCGTGTATCTTCCGGAGGTACTGCGCTGGCTGTTGTTGTTGCATCCAAAGGTGACATGGAAATTCAAAAGGGGGGAACTGTAATCGGTGCAACGATCAATTCTGGCGGGAAAGTGGATATCAATGATGCATCCGCCAGTGTGTCTGATCTCAAAATTCAAGCTGGCGGGCGTGTGATGGGATTTACTCTTCAAAAAGAAGTCTTGCTGCAGACCGCATCGTTCCATCTGT
>JAZUCR010000914.1:0-2286 GCA_045639225.1 Victivallales bacterium | reverse complement strand
GTCAGTGGAACTGGGGAGATGGTCTGTCCGGAATCCGCGAACTTTTATTACAGAGAATACAGAGAATACGGAGTGCCGCGGGAGCCCATGTCGAACCCTGGAAAACCAGGATTTTCATTCTGATTTTCTATCCAGATGCAGCTCCTGTCTTGCGCGTCCTCCGTATTCTCCGTTCTCTCCGTATTCTCCGTTTCTGTTCGCGAACAGATCTTTTCGCCCACCCAACGCCAGTGACGTCATACATTTTTGGCCGTCTGCCGTGTGGTGTCGGGGAAACGCAGAAGTCAACCGTTTTTCACCGGATTCTTTTCAGAATCCGTTCGATGGTCTCTTCGCGGACTTTTCCAGCCATGCTGCTGTCATGAGGGACCGCCAGATAGACATTCCTGACGGCTTTCCGGATGAATTCGCGGTCGGCTTTGTCCTGTGCGGATTTGCCGGACGCCAGCTTTTCCAGCAGTTTCAGGTATTTGACATCGGTCTGTCCCATCCGGAAGAATTCCAGCCGGACGGACGGCATGATCGAATCGGGCAGGATATAGGCGACATCGCCGAGCGGAACTCTGTAAAGGTCCTGCGCCATCGACTGCGGGAACATCTGATAGAGCGAAACGAAATCGCAGCCGCATTCCATGGCATTCCACGGCAGCATCCGGTAATAGCGGTAACGGTCCTGTCTCATGCTGGTTCCGCACAGGTAGATCCCGGTTTTTTTGCCGGGCAGAGCCTGAAATGCGGCGATGATCTTGCGGATCTCGGGCTGGTTGGTGACTCCGGCGTGGATGATCCAGCAGTCGATGTTCGGCACCATGCGTCCGGACCATTCCGGCAGTCTTGCATAAAGGGTTCCGGAAGTCAACAGCGCAGACGCATCCGGCATGGCTTTCTTATATTCGGCATAGACCTTCGCAAATTCATCCGGGGGAAATTCTTTCAGCTGCGGTTCGTCGAACAGTTCCATCGTGTATTCCTGCCGCGAGACCCCGTGTTTTTTGAGGATCTTGTCGATGCCGAGACAGAAATTCCGCCACGCGTTCCAGTATTCCGGCGTATCGAATTTGAACTGTTTTTTGGGCAGGAGACGTTTTTTCCAGACGGGATAGACCGAATAGCCGACCATGATTTTCGGGTCGTTCATATCGGGATTTTTCCGGATCGCCGAAACGATCATTTCCAGCTGGGGTTCCAGAAAACTGCGGGTCGTCGCCTCGGCCACCGTGCCGTCCGGATCATATTTGAAAGTGAAATACCACGGCGTGACCATGTGCATGAAACAGTCGTATCGGTCGAGGAAAGCGGAACCGTCTTTCCGTCCGGGACGCACATACCCGTTGAACGGCATCGGGGACTTTTTCGGCAGGGTGATCGGCAGGACTTCCAGTTCGAGCGGGAAATCCTTCGCCGCGCCCTGAACGATGTAGGTTCCGTTCGGTCCGGTCCGGAAAGTCCGGTTTTCGCCGTTCAGCGGGAAAACCGTGATCCGTCCCTTGTAGACGCCCGGTTTCACATCGGAACAGTCGAAGGTGATCCAGAGCAGTCCGGCTTCCTTCGGCTGGACCGGAATTGTCGCAGCTTCATTGAGCTTGGCCAGGATATCCAGCATCCGTTCATGTTTCGGTGTGTCCGCATCCCGCATGGGAATGCCGCGGCGGAGTTCGATTTTTGCGGATGGGAATGCCGTTCCGTCCTGCTGCCGGAGACTGGTGACGGCGGTCCCGAATTCCTGCGACGGATGCTGTTTCGCCCAGCCGTCGTTGACCAGCACGCGGTATTCTTCCGGCGCAGTCCCCATGTTGGCGAGTGCGAGCATGAGCGGAGCCTGTTCATTGACCGCCGCGCGGACTTTCAGCAGCTTGCCGTGGTTCTGCAGTTCGTTCGGGAAGAAGGGGAGGGAAAAATCATTGGTCGTCGTCAATTGCGCCAGCAGGAAAGGTTCTTTCGCCAGACGCAGATAGCGGAGGCGTGTTTCCAGTTCCGAGGCGGCGGCGAACGCGATCCCCGGCTGTTCCGGATCGAGCTTCGTGATCAGGTTGACAATCGCGGGATCCTTCCGTTCTTCGGCGGAAACGTCGGCCAGCGTTTTTTTGCAAAACGGTTTCATCGTTCCGAGGAACAGCACGGCAAAACGTTTGGTGTCCTGGTTGCTGCCGCGCAGGAAACAGACGGCGGAGTTGTCGAACATCATGTGCGCGCCCCAGCGGTTCCCCTTGGTGTAATCCGGCTGCATGAAGACGCCCGGGGCGGGGTGCTGACGGCAGAGATTGAACCGCAGATGTGCTCCGTCCG
>JAZUCR010000913.1:0-5260 GCA_045639225.1 Victivallales bacterium | reverse complement strand
TTGCCGGTCGCTGGGACGTTCCCCCTGTCGGGTCGTCTCGGGACTTTCACCCGTTAGTCGTGCGCCCTGCCGGGCGCACGATGAAAAAAGAGCGGATGTTCCAGCCGGAAATCCGCTCTTTTTTGGTTTGTCAAGCTGACCGGATCAGTCTTTTTTCGGCTTGAAGGTCGGGATCTTCTTGATGGTGGTGATGACCTGTTCGGCCGAAATCAGCCGGGTGCATTCGAAATGGCGGTCGGTGCCTTTGTGACGAGGGCACCAGAGGAAATCGTAATGATCGAAATTCTCGCGCATATCGTTCCAGCAGCTGTGACAGGTATGATAGTTGATCACGCGGTAAGGCGTTTCGAATTCATTGGTCGGATGGGTGAAACCGGAGATCATGACCACGGGAACTTTGCAGCCCCAGGCGAGCCAGCTGAGACCGGAACTGAGACCGATAAAGAAATCGGCATCCTTGATCATGTCGATGCGTTCCTGAAGGGGCTTGTCTCCGGTATCGTCTTCGGCGCCGTAGGGGATATAATTCCAGTGCAGACCGGTGCCGTGGACCTTTTCCTTGTCGATGCAGATCACGCGGTATCCGTTGTCCTTGAGGAACTGGACGACAGTCATCCAGCCCATGGGATTGTTCCAGTATTTGGCCTGGCTGGAACTCTGGGCGGCGATCACGACGTATTTTTCCTTGATTTTGCGGGGTGCACTCAGGTTGAAGCGGGGCGGCTCGTCCTTGGGATCGACGCCGAGAATATATCCGGCAGTACGGTGCAGACCGATATAACGGAAATCGATCGGCTGATGATCGACATCGCCGCGGAAAAACAGACCCATATAATAGCAGGCATAAGGAGAATAGTTTTTCGTGTCCTCGGCCTTGATGAAGGTGATATCGGGATACTGATCCTTGACGACATCGGCGATCCAGGGAGTCATCACGCAGATGAGTTTGCATTTATGTTTCTTCTGGAAGCGCTCGACGTAACTGAACCAGCCGATGGAATCACCGATGGTGCCGACGGGAAGCTGGATCATGACTTCGCGGTTTTCGGCATCATAATCATGGGTGAAAATCGGCTCCTTGCCGCCTTTTTCATGAATGATCAGCCGGAAGCGGATAAAGAATTTTTTCACGCTGGTGACAAAAGCACCGGGAACCGTGTCGGCGGAATAAAGAATGATCCCGGTGTCGATATCGGTAAAAGTGACGTGATAATTTTTACCGTTCTGCGGGAAAAGGATCCGGATACCGTCATTGAAATCGAACCGGATGCCTTCAACGGCATCCTGAGTCGGAATGCGAGGGACTTCACCGTAAATACTGGCCTGTTTCTGAGCGGATGCGGGAGCGGGAGCGGAGGATGCAGGAGCCGGAGCGGACCCAGCCTGAGCTGCCGGGGCAGGAACCGAAATATCCTGCGGGGCGGGATTGCCGACGCCGATCGAAATATCCTGATTCAAAACCGGATTTACCTGAAAAACATTTTCAGCCATCTGAAAACTCCTTTTTTGCACTTAATATCAAAAAACGGCAGACAGGCATGATAAACTGAAACAATTCATCATGCAGGAAAACAACTGCCGGGGAAAATCAATACTTGAACGGCGGGAGACCGCGGTCTTCACGCTCGCGGAGCGGAGAACCATCGGGCCGAACCAGACGGCAGGAAAGGAAAATGAGCAGGTTGTATTTCTGCGCACTTCTGCCCCTGGTCTGGAAAAAGCGTCCGATCAGCGGCAAATCGCCGAGAACGGGATACTTGTCTTCAAGCATACTGACTTCATCGCGGATCATGCCGCCGAGCACGATCGTGCCATTGTCATTGCAGGAAACGGAGGTATCGACGGTCCGCTGCTCGATACGGGGCATGATCATGGTATTCGGGACATTGACGGGTTCCGAGTTGTCATTGAGCTTCATCGGGACAGTATAGGAATAATCGTCCCATCCGGTGAATTTACGGATCAGCGGGCGCATGATGACATTGATAACATCGAGATCGGCGCTGACAAAGGGCATGACTTCCAGAGAAATACCCAGCTGAGTCTCATCATCCAGCTGGGGAACCGAACCGGTGAACACGGGGACGTTGTTGCCCATGATCGTATATTCGGATTCCTCCCAGTCGTTGGGATAATACTTTTCCGTAACCAGCTGAATAGTTGCGGTGGTATCGTGCATAGTGGTAACGCGGGGACAGGAGAGCACGTCGGCGGAATCGGCCTGATCCAAGGCGAAAATCTGAGTATTGAGTTTGTAACCGTTCCGGTTCCAAATGGTAAAATCAGCAGCTTTGCCGTCTTCGGTGTCGTTTTCCATGGTTCTGGCCTCGGAGTAAGTCCGGACGAGACCCGTACCGCCGGCATTGAAGGTAAAGGCGCTGCCCTGTAAAGGAGCCTCAGCGTAATATATAGTGCGTCCATCGCTGGGATTGAGATAAGTTCCGGGATCCTTGGTGGAGTTATACTGCACCCAGGCTTTGTTGGTATTATCGACAGTATAAATATTGCTGATTTTATCCACCGTGTAGGAATCACCGGGAGCAACGGCAGTCAAACTGTTGCTGTCGGCATATTTATACATAACATTGCTGTTGGAACGGGAAAAAGTATATTTGAATCCCAGCTCTTCCAAATCGTTGAGTTTCACTTCGACGAATTTGGTCTGAATCAGGACCTGAGGATCTTCTTTACTCTGTTTGGACAGAAAGGTCTCCAGGTTTTTATGTTCTTTCGGGGTATTGGTCATGATCAGCCGGCCGATATAATCTTTATAAACGGCAGAAGCACCGGCATCGAATGTAATACCCTTCTCACTGAGGAACTCCTGAATGGTCTGACCTTCAGGCAGGATGATGGTGCCGGTGTCCACAGGATAAACCTTGGTTTCGACATAATCCAGCGGGACTTCCTTGGAGGCGATCACGACAGCGTTGTCATCGACACGGTATTTCAGATTGGCCTGTTTGCAGATATATCTGATCACGGTTTCCAATGGGAGATTGTCGAGTTCCATGGTAAGCGGCATGACTTCGGTATCGGCAGGCGCATTCTGATTATTATTATTTTGATTGGCGGCATTATTCTCGGCAGACTCGGAAACACCGGTGGTCTCATTGATTTTTCCGCGCAGGACGAAATTGACACCGATCTTCTCAGGATCCTTTTCCTTGCTGCACTGACGCAAATAACGGATAGCAGTAGGGATGGAAACTTCCTCGAAACTGATCTTATCGATAATGATTTCTTTGAGTTTATTGAGAACTTTATCGGCCCGGGAACTTTTAACGATGCTGACTTCCTTTTCGTCACGATCGGAAACTTCCTGGCTGATCAGCGGAGTGACCATTTCCCAGACAGAAGCGGCATTACGTCCATTCCGGATGACGCCGAAACGGAACCGGCCGGCCTGAAGCAAATGCTCGTTGATCCGGCGGATGTAATCAATTGCGGTCTCGTTATACGGATCAAGAAGAATGACCTCTTCGAATTTTGCTCGTGCCTGGGACCATTGTTTGGTATCGTAAAACACCTGTCCCTGACGGAGAAGGACACGCTTGATGCGGAGTTCTTCGTCAGCCGGCTTGACTTCATTGACCTTCCGCTTGAATTGGGCACCGTTCTTCATCAAAGTATAACGTTCGATGATTTTTTCCATTTTCTCCTTGCAGTCGGGATAAATCTCAATAGCCTTTCTGCATTTATCAATGGCCTGGTCGTAATCCTGCTCATTGGCGGATTTGACGGCCTCCTTGTAAATATTTTGTGCCCAGTAAAAATATGCATTGGCGATTTTGGATGCGCACTGCTCGCTCCGCATTTTGAAAATAGGCAGGTTGGAAGACTGCAGGACCTCATCGGCAATTTTTTTGGCAGCGAGATATTTGTCGATCGCCATGTCGTAATCCTGTTTCATCTCAAGTTTAACCCCTTCGGCAACGAGCTCATCCATTTTCTGCTCACGCGCTTTGTAGGATACACGCTGATCGAGAATCATTTTTTTCTGATCGGGAGACAGGGAACTGCCGACGGTGTTCTGCTGAGCAAATCCAGTAAAACCACTCAGAAAAAACAGCGCTGTAAACACGGGAAGGGAACAGCTGCAGACAGAACCGCAGCGCATCTTCGGTTTTTTGATTGTTCTGTTCTTCATATTATCATTCCATTTGGGTTATCTGTCGTTAAACTCAAAAAGACCTTGTTTGCTGGGATTTATTCGAAAAAACGTTCTGCATCATTGAGCTTGTCTATAGAATCATTTTTTCCCTGAATTTCTCCAGTTCCGTTTGCTTTGAACTTGATCCGCTGCGCCAATAAACGCCGGATTTTCATCTCATCTTCATTTTGAACGCTGATGGTTACGGAATTTTCATCCACCTCGAATTTGAGATAGGCGACTTCGCAAATATAACGGATCACATCCAGCAGGGGTGTTTTCTCCAGCTTCAAATACTGAATCTTCCGGCTGCAGTGCTCCTTTTTCCGAGGCAGAATAATATTGATCGAATACTGGGATGCCAGATGCTCAAACATGAATTGGATATTCGCATTTTCACATTCGACTAGTTCGACAATGGTTTTTTGAAGTTTTTTATAAAGTTCAGCACGTTTTCCGGTCATTTCTCCGGGACCGCTGTCCGCGGGATAAACCTCAGTCTCGACATAATCCAGCGGGACCTCTTTGGAGGCAATCACGACAGCGTTGTCATCGATACGGTATTTCAGATTGGCCTGGCGGCAGATATATCTAATCAGGGTTTCCAATGGAAGATTGTCGAGTTCTATCGTAAGCGGCGTGACTTCGGTATCGGCAGCAGCAGACTCGGAAACGCCGGTGGTCTTATTGATTTTTCCAAGCAGAACGAAGTTCACACCGGTCTTCTCTGGATCCTTTTCCTTGCTGCACTGACGCAAATAACGGATAGCAGTCGGGATGGAAACTTCCTCGAAACTGACTTTATCGATAATGATTGCTTTGAGCTTTTTGAGAACTTTATCGGTCCGGGAGCTTTTATTGACCTTTCGCAGCTCATCCATTTTCAGCTCACGCTCATTGTCGGATACACGCTGATCGAGAATCAGTTTTTTCTGATTGGGAGACAGGGAGCTGCCGACGGTGTTCTGCTGAGCAAATCCGGTAAAACCACTCAGAAAAAACAGCGCTGTAAACACGGGAAGGGAACAGCTGCAG
Source organism: Victivallales bacterium (assembly GCA_045639225.1). GTDB lineage: Bacteria > Verrucomicrobiota > Lentisphaeria > Victivallales > UBA1829 > SIG94. The sequence continues at coordinate 72 of JAZUCR010000913.1, read as the reverse complement.
ACAGAACCGCAGCGCATCTTCGGTTTTTTGATTGTTCTGTTCTTCATATTATCATTCCATTTGGGTTATCTG
>JAZUCR010000912.1:0-2305 GCA_045639225.1 Victivallales bacterium | reverse complement strand
ATCACGGAGCTGGAAACCGAAATCAGTCAGGCGGAAACCCTGCTTTCCGATCCGGAATTTTACCGTACCCGCGCGGCGGATGCGGGAAAGGTCCAAAAACAGATCGAGGATCTGAAAGCGGAGTATGACCAGGCGCTCGTCCGCTGGGAAGAACTGGAAACCAAACGGGCTTGATCCTCATCCGAGTCAAAGATTATTTCATTTCCCGTGTAAAAAGCTTAAACTTTCTTATTAATTCTAATAAAAGTATCAAAAAACACCAAAAAATCATTTTGAAATTTTATTTTCCGGTTTGACTTTTTCATCAATCTATGGTATTGTAAATTAGAATGATAAGAGAAAAAGAGGATTGCGAGGGGAGCATGAGCAAAGCATTACAAACGCGGAACAAAATCATTGCGGCCGCGGTTCAGCAGATCGCCGGGGAAGATTTCTTCCATCGGCTGAGACTGGAACGCATTGCGGAAAAAGCAGGAGTTTCCGAGGCTACTATCCATTACCATTTCGGAACGAAAGAAGATTTTGCCAAAGCGGTCTGGCAAAGCGTGGTCGATGAACGTGAACCGTATTCCCTGCCGAAATTTTACGAAGAACACAAAGAGCTGCTGAAAGACCGGACGGGACAGTGTAAATTCATCCGTCTGATGCTGAAAAATTACCGCGATTTTTTCCACCATGGAAAAAGCAAATCCTACCGCCGTCTGCTCCGGGTATTTTTCCTTGAAAATGTGGGATTCGACTCCGGCCGCCGCAAGCATGTCGAACAGTATTTCCTCGGGGAACTGCTGGTTTTCCACCAGATCTGCAAGGAAATTTCCGGGCTCGACGATCTGTATTATTCTTCGATGCTGTTTCTTTTTACGCTGCAGCCGCTGGCATTCTCCCATGTCCACCTGATCGGTGTGCGTTCCCTGGAAAAGGAAACCAACCAGCCGCTTTCCCGGCATGAAAAAATAATCGAACGTCATGCGGAAAACGCATTGATGTTCCATCTCGGCCTGCTGGATGATTCCGCGGTAGCCGAAATCAAGATGTCCGAATATTATACCTGATCTTACTGCTGGCCGGGCTGGTGGTGGAGCATTTTCCAGACCCGGAAGAATTCCGAAACCGACCAGGCCTGAGCGCCGCAGCCGCGCTGCGTGTGCGGATAATCCCCGTCCATGATCTCGGTGATTTGACAAAGGCATCCGGCATTCATCGGCAGCGACATGGACGACAGCAGCGATTTGGCAAGTGCCCGACCGTCTTCACCGTAAACTTTGAAACACGCTTCACAATAAGCGGGGAACTGCCAGGACCATGCCGTGCCGTTGTGATAAGCAACTTTCCGGCGGGTATCCTCATCGCCTTCATAATGACCCTGATAAGGGTGTTTCGGATCATTGAGCAGTTGACCATGAGCACCGCGGACGGGCAGTTCGAACCGGACCCCGACATCATCCAGGGAACGGATCCCGCCGGGGATCAGCAGCAGTGCGCAGGACTGGAGGATCTTCCGGCATAATTCGGGATCGGTCACGGCATCGAGCGTGACCGCATAGAGCTGATTCGGCCGCAGATGATCATCGGGAACCGCTTTGGCGGCCGGAGTTCCGGGCTCGCAGTGGAGACAGTCGGAAAGATACGGCCGGTCGGGCAGAATGAAATACTGCCGGATGGATTCCGAAACGGTCCGGGCACGCTCACGCCAGATATCGCCTTTTTTATCGGGCAGCAGTTCGCCCAGGAAACGCAGAGCGGCGAACCAGAGCGCCTGGATCTCGACGGGATACCCCTGCCGCGGCGTTCCCGCCCGATAATTGGTATCCATCCAGGTGAAATGCGCCGGACTGAAGACCAGCTGGGATTCGGGATCGACGCGGATGCCGTTCGGCGTGCCGGATTCCAGACCTTCGGCCAGATCCAGCAGAGTCTGCAGCAGCGTTTTTCCGTTCGGCAGGAGTTCCTTAGTGAAATCCAGGGATTTTTCCGCATTGCAGAGATCGCGGCAGGCGGTGAAGAGCCACAGCTGCGCATCGGACGTATCCCGGTTGTCCGCATTGTCGCCGCTGATCATGTTCGGAATGGTGCCGTCCTTTGCGAACGAGGCGAATTTCAGCAGGATCTTGCGGGCATCGGAGCGGAATTCCGGATCGGCGATCAGACCGCGCGCCGCGATCAGGGTGTCGCGGCCCCAGTCCAGGAACCACGGATACCCGGCGATCACGGTCTTCAGGCTGCCGCGCTTCACGATGAACGCGCGCAGGCTGTTCAGCATAACGGTCTCCAGGTCGTCGGTCATCCGGTCGTAGCACGGCTTTGC
>JAZUCR010000911.1:0-7592 GCA_045639225.1 Victivallales bacterium | reverse complement strand
AAGTTCCCTGCCGGTCTGAAATTCTTTTCTTCTCAATATTCATTGTCACTACCTCCTTGGGTTGATTAATCAAAATAAATTCTGAAATTTGCGTGTTCATTCAGCCAGACGAACCTCCAGTTTATCGAACCATGCGGCGTCATCGGGAGAAGTTTGTCCGGATACGGAAAGAATGGGTATCAGCTGATTCACATTTTGCGGAACCTCGACACACGGGATCACGGCCTGCTGCCAATCCGATCCCGGAACCGGTTTGAATTCGGCCCGTTTACCGGAACCTCCGGCCGTCCATTTATATTTGTTCATCCAGCCGACGGATAAAGAAATTTTGCCGTTGCCGCGGATTTTTCCATAAACGGAAATCTGGTATTTTTCACCGGGTTTTACGGCGATATACTGACAAATGGAAGCCTTTGCATCCATGCCGGCAACTCTGGCGGATTGGGTGCTCCCAAATCCGGTGGTGCCGTCGATCGAATAGACGCCGGGAACAGGCTGTTTTTCATTCCAGACCCAGAAAGACGGGAAGGTCTTGACCGGTTTGACCTGGCCATCCGAAGCACCGTTCCGGAACTCGCCGTTCCGGGCTTTGTTCTGCCTGCGGATCGCCCGCATCATGGCCTTGGCGGTATCCGGCGGTTCATAAAGGTCATCCAGCTGAAAGATCTCAAGTTTGTCGAACCAGACACGCTCGGAAGACGGCCGGTTTTTGGTAGAAAGCATCACCACGAGTTTTCCTGCACCGGCGGGGACTTGGGAGAAGACGGAAACGGCTTGCCAGTCCGTGGAAACGGCGGCGGGGAAAACGGATTTTCCACAATCCTGGCTGCACCAGGTCGATTGAGCGGTCTGCCAGCCGATGGAAAGACGGGGCTCCCCCTTCCCTTCCGATCTGGTCCGAACCCGGACATAATAGCTCTGGCCCTCTTTGACATTGAGAGACTGAATCAAAGTCACGGAACTGCCGGTCATTACAACGGATGTCGGGCTGTCGGAACCGGTGGTCTTGTCGACATAAACCGTGCCTTTGCCGAATTGGGCAAACCCGGGGATGCGGCTGGCAGTGAAACCGAGGTCATTCTTCTCCGTTTTACTGCTTTGGCCTTCCTCGAAATCGGGATTCCGTGCCAGATTCTTCAATTTTCCGGCGGCGGCAGCAGCGGGAAGTTCTTTCAGAACAGCGGCAGGATCGCGGGATAATTCGATGGCCCGGACAACCCCGGAAAAGGTGGTTTCCCAGCTCCGGGCTTCCTCATCGGAAAACCAGGTCCGCCGTTCCCCGTAAAGCCAGACATATTCATCCGCGGCCTCCAGGGCATTGGTCAGCTGATACCGGAAAGCACGAAGCTGCGAACCGTTTACCGGCGGAACGGAATAGCCGCTCCGGATGATATGGGAATCCAGATAAATGCCGAAACCGGCGAGGACTTGCCGCCGGAATTTTTGCCGGTTCTCGGGCGCCACAGCCGGATTTGACGCACTCCGGATTTTCTGGTAAGAATTCAAAAAACTGGCCTTGTTTTTGTACCAGTAGCCGTTTTCGCATCCGTCGATCAAAGTCATTTCCGGCGGCATCTCGTCGATCAGACCGTTGATGAAGGCCGGGTACAATCCGTAAGCGATTTTCGGAAACGCATCCGGAGATGAAAGCCCGGACATGGTAAGAAACCAGTAAAACAAAATCGTCGCATTGGGATATTCCGATTTCACGGCATTCATGATCTGCCGTCCGCGGAGACGGGCTTGCTCGGAAGTGAGCTGGAACGATTTGCCGGAATCGGGACGGTATGTCCAGCGGAACTTGGAATAAGTTTCGGCATCGAAAACCAGTCCGCGGCATCCGCTTCGGAAAGCGGCACGGGCGGCAAGGCGCATGTGAGAGGCAACATCGGCCCAGAACTCGTCGTCGAACCAGTCCGCCGGTTCGGAACGGTTTCCGGTTGCCCCAGTCAGAATGAAATTATGTTTGAATTTCGTGAACCGGCATTGTTTCATCAGCTCGATATCGCGGTCGAAAACGGTATCTGCCCATTTTCCCCGCTGCCAGAGATGTTCGGAACTGCCGATTTTTTTCCCCGAGGCATCCCGTGCCGTAAAGCTCAGGATAAGACCGTCGAACGGAAGCCGTTTTTCCAGATCCTGATAAATTCCGGCCAACTGTTCGGGTCGCCTCTGATCCCAGCCGCATTGAATGATTTTCCGGCCGGTCCGGTCGGCTGACCGGACACTGCCGGACGAAATCAGCAGGGCAGCCGCCATCACAGCGGCGAACTTCATTCGTTTTCCGTATCTCATCATTTCTTCTCCCGTTAAAATTTTGACTGAGGATCAATATCAGTAATCCGATTCTTCAGAACCAGCGGCTGATATGCCGGACAGCCGGTATTCAAAAACCGAACTGAACCGGCATCACATTCGAACAGGACCTCCTGCCATTGTCCGGACCCGCTCGACTTGGAAAACCGTCTATATTCCCCGGCCATAAAATCCGGATCCGAGGGAACAAAGGGCATGATCGTGCAGAATTTCACAGGGATTTCCCTTTCGTCGTTTTTTCTTCATTCACAAAAGCGACCGAACCGCCCGTAGTGAATTCGGGCCGGATCAAAACGGTTTTGCACAGCTTCCGATCCGGATTTTCAATCTGGTCCAGGAGCATCCCGGCGGCCTCGGAACAGATCGGATCCAACATGGTACAGACTCCGGCAAACCGGCTGTCGCGTGAAAACGGCATGTTGTATGATCCGGTCAGACTGATGTCGGCAGGAACGCGCAGTCCCATTTTCTCCAGCGCCAGCCGGGCGAAATCCGCCCGGGAATCATCCGTACAGACAATGGCGGTCGGCGGCGGACCGTCCCGGAAAGCTTTCTGAAGATACGGTGTATAATCCGGAGTCTCGAAACAAGGAGGCAGCACACCGTTCACATAAGGCCGCTGCCAGATGAGATGGTAACGCTCGTCACAAGGCAGATCCAGCTCGCGCAAGCCTTGCAGATAGCCTTGATAACGTTCATAGGAAATCTGATTTTCGATTTCATCGGTAAGGAATGCGATCCGGCGGTGTCCATGCTGCATCAGATATTTCAGACCGAGCACGCTGAAGGCATGATTATCCAGCGCCACGAAATTCGAATCCAGCGCGAGCGTATGATACTGAATGCCCACATGAGGGAACGGACGGATGTATTTCCGCCAGAATTCAATATCCACCGGACCGTGGAAAACCAGACCGGCTATCTCGCCGTCGACCAGACACTGGGGCGGCACCCAGTCCAGCTCGACCTGAGTCAGCATCAGGTTGTAGCCGTGTTTCTGAAGCACGCCGTTGAGTCCGGTAAAAATCGGTCCGAAGGTGTTTTCCGCACGGAAAGTATATTCGCTCATCGCCGAGGAAAAAGAGAGAAACAGGATTTGATTGCGCCCACGCTTCACGGTTCCGCTGCCGCAGCGTTCCTCGGCCGGAACCACAAACGTGCCGCTCCCGTGGACTTTGCTCAACAAGCCTTCATTGACCAGATCCGCCAGGGCATGACGCACAGTATTGCGGCTTATCCCGTATTGGTCCGACAATTCTTTCTCAGTCGGCAGGGCTTCGCCGCCGGTCAGGCGATTGGACAGAATATCCTGCCTCAAATCGTTTTCCAGACGGGCATAACTTAAATTTGTTCTTTTTGTCATTCTTATGTTGTTCCTTTTGCGATAATATATTCCGGAGAAAACAGTTTGTCAAATGGACAAATAAAAAAATTGAACTTTTTTCCCTTTTCACTTGCAAAACGCGGTTTCTGTGATATTTTGCGAAACAAAAAAAAGAAGAAAGGGCTTTGAGATGGCTTTCAAATGGAACATGCAGCTGAGCGGCTGGCGCGCGGAGATCAAAACCGACCTGCCCGCCAACGCAATGGTATATACTTCCAACATGATGATGGCGCAGGTAAATCCCCTGCCCGCGCTGACGAGTTCGCAGCAGTTCTGGGGCGATCTTTCCAGCTCGAACGTGATCGTGGCCGGGGCAGACGATCATTTCATTCTCGCCGGAGCCGTGACCGCATTCCGCTCCCTGACCATTCTGCGCGCAGTTTATGATAGCCGCAGAATCACCGGGATCGAAATCTATCAGCCGGATATCAAGCCCGGGGAGAAGCCGGAAGAAACGGTCATTCTCGAAGGACCGGACTGGCGCACACTGCTGACTCGATATGCCGACATCGCCGCGAAAAAAATGGGCGTCGGTCCGATCAAAGCGGACAAAAACATGACCGGCTACTGCACCTGGTATTATTATTACAAAGGAGTGACCGAAGCGCACACACTGGAAAACATCGACGCGCTGGCATCCAACCGTTCGCCGTATGCCGCCGAATATGTCCAGATTGACGACGGCTACCAGACCTTCCAGGGCGACTGGCTCGACCAGTGCGAATCCTGGCCGACCCCGGTCCGGGAAGTCGCCGCCAAAATAACCGCAGCAGGCATGAAGGCGGGCATCTGGACCATGCCGACCACCGCCTCCACCGCCAGCAAAGTGTATCGGGAGCATCCCGACTGGTTCGTCAAAAACGAACAGGGCGAAACTGCCACGCTGCCGGGCTGGTCCCCTGCCCCGGATAACCACTGGGCATGTCTGGACGCCACCAATCCGGAAGCCCGCGAACATATCGCGAACGTGTTCAAAACCTTCCGCTCCTGGGGATTCACCTATTTCAAAATGGACGGGCTGTATTTCGGTCTCCAAAGAGGGATCCGGCGCGATCCGGATGCAACATCGGTGAGCGCATTCCGTCTGCTGCTGAAAGCCATCCGGGAAGCCGTGCCCGATTCCGTGCTGATGGCGTGCTCGGAACCGTTCCTGCCGTGTCTGGGCCTGGTGGACAACGCCCGGGTCAGCAACGATACCTCGAGGTATTTCTACAGTGCGCGGGAACCGAAAAACGCACCGCAGGGGTGCGGCTGTTCCATCACCGACGCATTTCATATTTCGCTGGCGAATTTCTGGTGTTTCGACCGTTGGTTCCGCGCCGATCCGGATGTGGTGATGGCGCGGCAGGACAACGCCTTCTATACTCGCGGACAAGCCAAAATCTCGGTTCTGGGCGGCATCATGACCGGCGTCAGTTTCACCAGCGACCACCTCGGAACGATCAATCCGGAACGCAATGCCCTGCTGGCGAAAGCGCAGGACATCCGGATGCGGGAGGTGCGTCCTCTGAACAGTATCCCGAACATCTGGCCGATGGAATTCGAAGGCACGGTCAATGGGAAACGCGCGGTCGCACTGGTCAACGACACCCCTGCGGTCAAGGTCTGGAAACTCGCCGATCTGGGTCTCCCCGAACAGGTTTACGATCTGCTGGACGACCGGAAGGTCTTCCATGAGATCACGATGAACGGCGAAGACGCGGCTCTGCTCACAGCGGAATGAATTATGCAGGACGGCTGCGAAAACCGGCTTTTTTTCATCCGGAGCTTTGCAATCCGCCGAACCTGATGTATATTTTCACATTCGAAACAACATAAACTTCTATAAAGAAAAGGAAGCTCGAAATGGCATACGAAAAGATCACCGTCCCCGCCGGGGAAAAAATCACCCTCAAGTCCGAAGGAGTCCTGAACGTTCCCGATCAGCCGATCATCACTTATATCGAAGGCGACGGCACGGGTCCGGACATCACCGCAGCCGCGATGAAGATCTGGAATGCCGCGGTCGAGAAAGCCTACGGCGGCAAGCGGAAAATCGCCTGGATGGAAGTCTTCGCCGGCGAAAAAGCCAACAAGATCTACGGCGAAGGCACCTGGCTGCCGCAGGAAACGATCGATGCGATCCGCGATTACCGGATCGCCATCAAAGGCCCGCTGACGACTCCGGTCGGCAAAGGCATCCGCTCGCTGAACGTGGCGCTGCGGCAGAATCTGGATCTGTATGTCTGTCTGCGTCCGGTCCGTCATTTCCGCGGTGTTCCCTCCCCGGTCAAACATCCGGAACTCACCGACATGGTGGTGTTCCGTGAAAATACCGAAGATATTTACGCCGGGATCGAATGGGCGTCCGGCACTCCGGAAGCGCAGAAAGTGATCGCCTTCCTGCAGAATGAGATGAAAGTCACCAAGATCCGTTTCCCGGAAACCAGCGCGATCGGCATCAAGCCGGTCTCGGTCGAAGGCAGCGAACGTCTGATCCGCGCCGCGATCAAATATGCGATCGCTAATCACCGCAAGAGCGTCACGCTGGTGCACAAAGGCAACATCATGAAGTTTACCGAAGGCGGTTTCAAGGAATGGGGATATGCCCTCGCCAAACGCGAATTCGGCGACAAGGTGATCGCCTGGGCGGATTGCCCGGACGGCAAAGTCCCGGCCGGCAAGATCCTGATCAAAGACTGCATCTGCGATGCATTCCTGCAGCAGATCCTGACGCGTCCGGCGGAATACGACGTAATCGCCACGATGAATCTGAACGGCGATTATGTGTCGGATGCGCTGGCGGCATGCGTGGGCGGGATCGGCATCGCGCCGGGCGCCAACATCAACTATCTGACCGGCATGGCGGTATTCGAAGCCACACACGGCACCGCACCGAAATACGCCGGAATGGACAAAGTCAATCCGTCCTCGCTGGCGCTCTCCGGCGAAATGCTGCTGCGCTTCATCGGCTGGAACGAGGCCGCCGATCTGGTCACGCGCGGCATCGAAAACGCCATTGCAGATAAACAGGTCACCTACGACTTCGCCCGTCTGATGGAGGGTGCGACCGAACTTTCCTGCTCCGGCTTCGCCAAAGCGGTCGTCGAACGCATGTGACCGGAAAAATGAAAGCGCCGGAAGCAGATCAGATCGAATACATCGTTCCCGCGGAAATCGATCCTGCGGAAGCGGCGGCATTGTATGTGGAAGCCGGCTGGATGGCATCCGCCGATGTGGCTGAGACTGCCAAAATGCTCCGCGGCACGTATGCGGTTTCCGCCGCCTTTCACGAAGGACGGCTGATCGGATTCATGCGCGTTTTTTCCGACGGAGTCAGCGACGCCTATATGCTCGACCTGATCGTGAATAAACAATACCGCCGGCTCGGCATCGGCAGGAAGATTCTGGACAACCTGACCGATTATCTCAAGCAGCAGGGGATCGACTGGATCCTCTGCATCGGAGCACCGGATACCGGCGAATTCTATTCCCGGACCCGGGCGCAAACCATGACCGGTTATACGCCATACCGGTTCCAATCATGACTGAAGGGGGGATTTTGTCATGGATCCATTTGTTTATGCGGAAGTGATGAAGGATATTCCGGCATGTGATCCGGAACAGCTGCGGGCCGCACTGCGGCAATCGGATTTTCCGAGCTGCGAATATGCGCTCGCCAATCTCCGGATGTGGTCGGATTCGTTCCAGACCAGGGCGGGAATATTCCGCGGACAGCTTTATTTCCACATGTCGAACATCGACGAACTGCTGTTTCCCTGCGGGGACGGTCTGCCGACGGCGGAAGACCTGCACAGCGTTTCCGAAGGGATGAAAGCGGCTGGCTATTCGGGAACGGTCGCGCACACTCCGGCGAACGCCCTCGAATTGCCGGGACTGACGGATCTTTACC
>JAZUCR010000910.1:0-3958 GCA_045639225.1 Victivallales bacterium | reverse complement strand
CACTTCGCTCCGGGGGGGGGTGGAGCATCAACAAATTCCTCTATCACAACGATTTACCAAAGATTTCAACCGGGCATCGGGTGGGGGGACGCGGTTTAACTATTACAAATGGCGGTTTCTCATTGATGCTCCGTTCAAGGTCAGCGACCAGTGTTGCGGCGTGATGAAGAAATCCCCGGCGAACCGATACACTAGGGAAACCGGAAGAATGCCGATTATTGCGACCATGACCGAGGAATCGATGATACGGACTACACAATGGCTCAAAGACGGGTGCAACGCATTCAACACAGCGCATCCGAAGTCAAGTCCGATGTCTTTCTGGACGGAGCAGGATGTTTTGAGATATATAAAACTGATGGGGCTGAAGATCGCCAGCGTTTACGGCGACATTATCGAGATGCCGGACGGTAAACTTTCGATGACCGGATGTCATCGAACCGGGTGCGTGTTCTGCCTGTTCGGGATAAAAAGCGACCGGAAGCCGAACCGCATTCAGCGGCTGGCAGTGACCCATCCGGCGCTTTGGAACTACTGTGTTTTCAAACTCGGACTGAAAGAGGTAATGGAATATATTGGTGAACCGTATATGCCGGAAATCGACTTGTTCAACTATCAGCAGCTGAAAGGACTGGAAAAATGATGACTGAAATGGAATCGACCATGTATTTCTATGCGTTCCGATACTGCATCGGACGCATGACCTACTGCGTCGGAGATTTCTGCGAGGAAGCGACACGTCGGATCAAAGAGATCGGAATCCACGAATTGAAACTCATGGAAAAGGAAATCACCGACGCGGAGAGGTGGGATGCTGAAAACGAAGAACGCCACAAGAAATATGCCGGATGTGCCCGCCTCGGCATGGAGTGCGACCGCGTCGAGTGGCTGAAATTCCGCGAAACCGTCCGCAGGGAAATCAAACGCAGGGAGGAACACCATGTTTGAACGTGATAGATACGGTGTGAGGATATTCCCGGAGGTGGCGGGAATTGGATCGGACAAAGCGGTAAAAATTACTCGGTTCGATGTGGGGAGATTCTTCTATGGGATGAAACCGGATGAAGATCGTCTGCGAAAACTGAAGTACGCATACAGCGCGCAGGCGCAGGAACTTTCCGAAAAAGCATTTGCATCCGGAATTTCATTCCTTGATTCCGCACGAATGCTCGGTAAGGCCGCATATTCCATGCGGCAGGCTTCGGGAATAGCGCTGAAACTGAAATTCAAAGAATCATTCCGCAAAGAAATCAAAAAACACGAAAACATGGAGAATAATGAAAAATGAAAATCATCAAGGTTCCGACCGGAAAAATTTTTGTTATCGACGGAGAAAAGGGATCGCTCGAATGTCTTTCTCTCGGTGATTATGGGAAAGAACAGAATATCAAAGCCGATTTTCTCGGAATTTCGCGCGAATTGAACGGCGTCCCCAACGGGAAAGTTCAGCCGTTGTCGAAAAAGTGGGTCATCACCATATCGAGCCAATACGGTTGTTCCATGAATTGCAAATTCTGCTGCGTCCCCAAGGTCGGAGTTGGAGTCAATGCTACCGTTCGTGATTTGAACCGGCAGATTATTACCGCATTGGCTGCGGAATCCTGCAATGCGACAGAGCGCTTGAATATCCACTACGCGCGAATGGGTGAACCAACCTTCAATTTCGCGGTATTGAGCCATGCGGAATCGCTCAAGCGATTCGTGCGTAATGTCATAACAGCAACGACAGTTCATCCTGTGGTTTCCACTATGCTGCCAAAACAAAACCGCGCATTGCCTGACTTTTTGCAGCGGTGGTGCGACCTGAAGAACAAACTGTACGGGGGCGAAGCCGGGTTGCAGTTTTCCATAAACTCCACCAGCGACTTTCAACGCAAAAAAATGTTCTCCGATAACAGTCTGTCCCTTTCGGCGATTTCCAAAATCGGAGAAGGACTGCCCGTCCCAGTCGGTCGAAAATACGCCTTGAACTTTGCTCTGGCAGACGGGTATAAAATCGACGCGGGGAAACTGAAATCCCTTTTCGATCCGCAGAAGTTCATGGTGAAGATCACGCCCATGCACAACACGAGCGCGTGTATCGAGAACAACATCGAGACGACCGGGGGTTATAAATACTTCACGCCATACAAAACCGCCGAAGAAGCGTTAAAAGATGCGGGGTTCGATGTTCTCGTCTTTGTTCCGTCGCTGGATGAGGACGAAGGTCTGATTACTTGCGGCAACGCGATCTTGTCCGGGACAAATCCGAGAGTGAAATATGAAGAAATTTTCGTTGAATAGAATGAAACATGGCAGGGAAACAACATGAAACTCCGCAAACTGAAAAAACTTCTGAACGACACCGACTACATCATCCGTCGCAAAGTCGGATCGATCAATTTCCATGACACCGACGTTCAGCACGACATCATCTGCATCGGTTCTCCGTATGTCCACGATCTCATATCCTACGATGTCGAAAGTGGCAAATTCGGTCATGCCTCATCGTTCGATCCTGCCCGCGACAAAGACGTTCCGGAGCTGACCGAGATTTGGAACCGTATGCACGAGCTGGCGGAATCCGGGGAGCTTGACGAAATCTCGTCCGGAAACGACGAATTGCTGAACCCGATTCCGGTTTTTACATTCCGGAATTACAAGATCGTCAAAACTTTCACGGAAAAGGATGAGTTCGGCTGGCCGTTCTTCGACAACGAGGGGTGGCTGATGTATAACAACACATCTTTCAGAACCGAAAGGGAATGCCGCAAGTATGCAATCGGCGAACTGATTTACGGCTTGGAGTGTTTTACCGAAAATGTGCAGAACGAGATTGCCAGTTTGCAGAAAAACGTGAAATACCTCGCAACGGAATCGAAAGTCCTCTCAGAATTGTTCAAGCAATGGGAAACGGATGAACCCCGGTCGCCGGACATCAGTCAGCAGAGCGGAGAACACCGCGAATGAAACGCTCTCTGATCCTGTTCACGTCTTCCATCGCGGTGTTTGTCGCGGTCGTTTTCGCCGGGGCATACGGCGTGTTCCGATGCGAGAAAGGGGTTGACGGGGCAAACATTTCAACCATGGGGGATGCCCTGTGGTGGTCTCTCAACGTGTGTTCGGTGGGCGATGCCGGATTCTCTCCAGTGACCGCATCCGGACGCATCATCGGCGCGGTGCTGATCGTCATCGGGTACGCCTGTTTCACGGTGAATGTCGGAATCATCTCCGCGGTTATTTCGCACCGGATACGCTGCGGTTTGGAAAATCACAATGAAAATTTGAAATGAAAGGATGCTCTCATGGAAGAAAAAACGAATCTCACTCCCATTCAGCGGGCAATTCTCAAGCAGAAAGAACTCCGGGAGGCGGGAATGCTCGTCAACCGCTCCCCTGTGGAGAAGTTCATCGACGACCCCAGGCTCGGCCGCGCCGTCAAGATGTTCTGCTACGAATGCAACGGCTACTCCCGCTCCCTGGCGAACTCCTGCACCAGTACGGACTGCCCCCTGTGGCTGTTCCGAAAGGGGAAACGCCTCCCCGATCAGTCCGAGATCGATGTGTGGCGGAAAAAATACGCTGCGCACATGAAATCCGTCGGGGAATACGGCTCACCCGCCGAACCCGATGACGACGATCCGTGCGATGACGATCAGACCGCCACCGACACGGATGAAGATTGATCCGAAAACCGGGCAAAACATCGCCGGGGGATGGATGTCTCCCGGCTTTCCTTTTCAAAACACATCGAAATCGCGCCAAAATGCCGGGGAAAGCCCATTGGACGATAATTTACCCGTATTTGATGCCAATCGCCGCCAAAAACGCCGTTTCCTTGTCTGAAACACATTGAAATCGGCAAAGGACAGTCATGCCACAACCGCCGCTCCGGGGAAATCCCCCGTTTCGGCGCGTTTTTTCTCCGTCCCATCCCCCCCAATACCTCCCATTCCATCAGCGGCAAAGGGGGGCATAC
>JAZUCR010000909.1:0-1523 GCA_045639225.1 Victivallales bacterium | reverse complement strand
CCTTTCTCGGAGCAAGATCGGGAAGGCCGAAGATGACTGTTGGCTGCTGGTCCAGAGGAACGCTCATGATAAGACGCATGATGTCCAGGAACGAGTACAGGAGGGCTTTTGCCGCCTCCGTCGCGTCATCCGGGAACACCTTCGGGTAGACCTCCGTTTGAAGCCAGCGGCGAAGCGCGGCGGCTTTCCTGCCGTGATTCGGGGCGAGGATCTTCTCCACGTCTTCGCGCGGCACGAGCCGGACGACCTGCGGTCCGCCGGGAGTCTTGATCCGGTCGTAGAGGGGCTTGTTCTCGGTGTGGACGGCCAGCTGACGGTTCGGGTTTGAGAAGCCCAGGATGTTGCAAATATCGCGGATGACGAACAGGGGCTTGCCGTCCTTTTCCACGATGCGGACCGGCATATCGTTGAATTTGAAAGTGCTGACGTTACTCATGGGGTTGTTCCTCCAGGTTCTTCAGAAAACGGATTGCGGACGCGGCGGTGTGGACCGCCTCGGTAATCATCGACTGCCGCGAGGTGTGCTTCTCATCACAGTCGTTGGCGGCCTTCAGCAGTTCCCCGGCTTCCTCTGCCGGGACGGCTGCGGCCTTGACAATATCATGGGGCCAGACAGGGTGAAGATTTTCCGCGCGGTCGATTTCGGCCATGACGAGACCGATGATAGTTTCAATTTTCATGGGATTCCAGCTCCTTGACCGTCCTGAGCATCTCTTCCATGTGCGTCCGTGCCTGATCGCGGATGTCCTGCATTCTCGCGATGCAGGCGTCGCAGTCGGCGATGAAGGATTCGAAGCACTGTTTGTAGTCCGTGCCGGAACCGTGGGGACTGAGCAGCAGGTCATAGTTGGTGAGGTAGAACTGCGGCGGCTGTTCCCCTTTCTGGTTCTTGGGAATGTGCCAGCGTCCGTCCGCGCTGACCATTTCCTGCAGCGATTCCTGTTCGGTGATTTTCCATTCGATATCCATGTTCTTCAGGTCCTTTCGTTTTTTTTTGAAAATTCGGCATTTTTTTTCGCGTCGATGTACCATTCCAGTTCCTCAATGGTCCGATCTTCTTTCATAATGTCCGACAGGACAAACCTGTCTGTTTGGACAAATCCGTCCCGGATCATCATTTCGGGGAACAGGAGGATCTGTCCCGTTTCCGGAGCGAACCCGAGATGGAATTTGTATTCATCCCTCGGAACGAACAGTCCATTCGTCTTTCTCCCGCAGACATAGTTGTCGATGAACTTGACCAGTTCGTTCCGGGTAGAACAAGTTTCGGGAATCTGATCCAGTCTGATGCCGACACTGATTTTTCTGCCGGAATCATCTTTATGACATTCGGCGGTCAGAATCAGATCCCCGAAACGACCCGGTTCGACTGAAAAGGTCATTTCATCGTCCGGCAGCAGGGTCAGTTTCTTCCGGGATTCCATGCGAAGCGCCTGTTTGACCGGGCGCCAGCCCTTGGGATGATACGGGGTGTCGAAGACCCATTCGCCGTCGCGGAACACATACACATATTCCGCCCAATA
>JAZUCR010000908.1:0-2216 GCA_045639225.1 Victivallales bacterium | reverse complement strand
ATAAACCGGCATCATGGCACAGCCGCAATGACCGCATCGAAGAACGCCCTTCAGCGGGGCGATGATTCCCTGCCTGTCGCGAGGATCATCCTCAGGACAGTTGTTTTTCAGAATTTCCCTGGTCCGGTCCCATATCTCACGAGAGATGATCGCCTCCTGTTCCCCCTTGCAGACGGCATCTTTGTACTTGACTTCGCCGATGTAGGTATGGTTGTTCAGGAGGCGGTAAATGTGATCCCGCCGCCAGAGCTGTCCTTTCCGTGTCCGGTATCCCGCAGCGTTCAGTTCTCCCGCGATCAGCTTCGGAGCCTGAATCTCAACGAACCGCTGAAAGATGTTGCGGACGATTTTCGCTTCCTCCTCATTAACCACAAGCCGTTTATTATCAACATTGTATCCAAATGTTACAGTCCCGCCGACCCATTTGCCTTTTTTGCGGCTCGCGGACATCTTGTCCCTGATCCTCTCCGTGATGACCTCGCGCTCATACTGGCTGAATGTCATCAGGATATTCAGCATCATGCGTCCCGAAGAGGTGGCGGTATTGATCTCCTGCGTCACGGAAACAAACTGAACGCCCCATTCGTCGAATTTCTTGGTCAAGTCGGCAAAATCCGTGAGATTTCTGCTCAATCTGTCAATCTTATAGGTCAAAATGATGTCAACAAGACCGGACTCGCAATCATTTAGCAACTTCTGCAATGCGGGGCGATTCACATTCCCGCCGCTGTATCCGCCGTCGTCATACCGTTCCGGCAGACAGATCCAGCCGTTTGCCTTCTGGCTGGCGATGTAATTTTCCCCCGCCTCCCGCTGGGCATCCAGACTGTTGAAGTCAGTGTTCAGATTCTCGTCAGTGCTCTTGCGGCAATAAATGGCGCAGCGTTTTTTCACGATTTCCGGCATCACTTCACCCCGAAAAATTTCTTTCCGTTCCAATGCGTTCCTGTAATGACCCCGGCGATGGAGGTCAGGGAACGATAAATTTCCCCGTCATATTCAAAACTGCCGTCGTCGCGGACTAAGACCTCGTAAGTCTTCCCTTTCCACTCTCTGCGCAGTCTTGCGCCTTTTGCAGGCGGACGAGGCCGAGCGTCCTTGAAATTAAGGTTTGCCGCAGGGTCGTTGTCCGCCAGTTTTTCAAGAAGATCCCTGTCTTCCTTCGAAATACCGCCCAGATAAATTTCCTGCAGCTTGTATGCGACCCGGTTGCGGAGTCCCTTCGCATTGGTCGCACCGCATTCGAAGCCGTAGAGCTCAAGGTACCTGGTCTTAAGTTCCGATACGGTCATATCTTCCAGCATGTTCAGCTGGCGATCCAGCATTTCATTCTTGTTCATGTTGCAGCCACTCCTTTCTGCATCGTCACATGTAAGCATGGTATGTCCGGTTTATCCAGTTGTTTTTCCTTAATTCTTCGAAGAATTGCGGAAACAAGATCAATCATTTCCAGAATATGTTCCGGATATTTTATTTTTTCAGCCATTTTTCCTGCTCCTGAGTTCGGAAAGTTTGAGTTTGCCGGTGCGCGGGGCCACCTCTGCTGTGGCCGTTCCGGTCAGCCGGTCGGAAAGTTTGATTTTCGGTCTGGGCGCGGGCCGGGCCGCGCCAAGTTCCGGAAGCGTTGCTCCAAGCATAGACGCGCACACCGCGCATCCGGCTGCGCAGTCCAGCCAGTGGTTGTCGCTCCGTTCCGGCTTCAGTTTCCACTCGTCCACCCACCGGCCGCGTCCCTGGGTTCTGACCCGGTATTCGGCGGTCATGTGTTCGGCGAAAAGCTGGTGGATGCCGGGGATGCGTCCGTAGAGCGAGAGGCTCCCCTTGTCACCGAGCGGTACTGCGAGCCGGGCGTGAATGAAACTTTTCCAGTAGTTGGAATCGTAGATCACGTGTCGGATCGCGCGTTTGCCCGCGACATTCGGCATCATCCAGTTGAGACCCAGCCGGTCGCCGGGCTGCTTCCGGTATTCCGTCATCGGCTTGGAACTCGCTCCGACATACCGGCCGTGGGACGGCAGCAGAACTCCGGCGTGAACACTCTGACGACAAAACTGATAGATGATGTCGGTGGACTGTCCCCAGTTCGCATCAATGAGCGCCTTTTCGATTTTCAGGACGGCTCCGTCTTCGCGCTCCCACTCACGTCCGAGGTAATCCTTGGTCAGCGCGTCCAGCGCGGCGTAAAGTGCCCCTTCGAAGCCCGCCTTCGGGAACGT
>JAZUCR010000907.1:0-7253 GCA_045639225.1 Victivallales bacterium | reverse complement strand
TCCAGCACCGTGCGGTCGGTGACCACTATTACGCTGGAAAACACAGGCTTATTCTCATCGTCGTGCAGGGAGGCCAGGCGGTAAGCCGTCCAGGCGATGGAGTTGGACTTGCCGCTCCCGGCGCTGTGCTGCACGAGGTAGTTCCGTCCCGTCCCGTTTGCCTGAACGTCGGCGATCAGTTTCCGGACCACGTCCAGCTGATGGTAGCGCGGGAAGATGATTTTACGCTTCCTGACCTCCTTGACCGTCCCGTCTGTCTGGCGGACGTTCTCCTTTTCCTCCGTGTCGCTGATGAACTTCTGAAGGATGTCGAGAAGGGAGTCCTTCTGAAGCACGTTCTTCCAGACATAACTGGTGACATAGTCGACATTCTCGTCCACGGGTGGATTGCCCTTGCCGCCGTCGCGTCCCGCCCCGTTGGAGCCCTGATTGAACGGCAGGAAACGCGTTTTTTTGCCGTCCAGTTTCGTCGTCATGGCGCAGTCGTAAAGATCCATTGCCATAAAGACCAGAACCCGGTGGCGGAAGCGGAAACACTCCTCCCGCTGATCACGGTCGGACTGCCACTGGATGATGCCGTTGCGAATGTCCTGTCCCCGCAATTGGTTCTTGAGTTCGATTGCGACGACGGGAATGCCGTTGACCGCCAGCATCATGTCCACGCTGTTGCCGTTCTTCGCCGTGTAATGCCACTGGCGGATGCACTGGCAGGTGTTCGCCTCATATTTTTGGACCAGTTCGCCGTTGAGGGTGGATTCCGGCCGGAAATAGCAGACGCGGAAATCGATGCCGTGATCCTTGAAGCCGTGGCGGAGAACATGGACGAGTCCGCTTTCCGTCACCACGTCCTCAAAGCGTTTGAAAAAGCGCTGTTTCGGATCGCCGTTGGTCTGTTTGACGAATCGTGACCATGCCTTCGGCTGCGTTCTCTGCACAAAATCCACCAGTGTGTTGAGGTCCAATGCCTTCTCGATGGAGGCGCGGTAGCCCGCGTCCGTCGCTTTGGTCCAGCCGCCCGCGGCGGAAGTCAGCCATGCCTCAATGTCGGCCTCGAAATTCTTTTCGGTGTCCTGGTTCATTTTTCCTCCCGTCCTTTTGCAAGCCTCTTGACTTCCCGGTCGAAGTCCGACTCGATGGGCTGCGTCCTGGCCGATGTGTGCCAGGCTTACGACCCCGCCGAAATCAAGGCAAAGGTAAAAAGACAGTCTGGCAGCAGGAGGCGGGATGCCTGACTTGGTGCCTGACTTGGTGCCTGACTGGGTCCCTTACCTAAGACTTAATGGCTGACTTGGTGACTGACCAGTTTTATTTGCGGTGGTCAACGGCGCGAAATCAGGAAATCCGCTTCGAATTCCGGTCAGTCAGGAATATTCTTCCTTGATCCAATCTGTGATATTCCCGGCTTCGAAGTCGAAATTGACCCCGAGAAGCATGATCTTCTTGCCATCCTTGCGGTATTTCATGGCATATTCTTTGTTTTCGATCTGCTTCATTGCCAGGTCCGCGGTCTTGTTGAGCTTGAACTCGATCACATAAATCCATTCCCCTGCGGCAACCATCATGTCGATCCGTCCGCTGCTGGTGAAGACTTCCGCCTGGACCATCAGTCTCAGCAAATCACAGATGACGTAACATACCGTCTGGTAATAATGCTCGTCCTTCACGTGGATGTTATAGGGAATCCCTGCGAAAATGGACTGGAACAGTTTCATGAATTCATCCGCATTGCCGGAACCGACTGCGCTGATCAGTTTCAGAATCAGTTCCTGCGAATCCTGTTTCCGGACCGTGGTGCAATAGGCCAGCAGGGAATTGTTGAAGGATTCCTCCACCTCCCTGTTCGGGAAGCGCAGATAGTATTCCGTAATGGTCTTATCCGTGAACGGAACCTGCCGCTGTGCCACACGGTCAATGGTGAGATACCCGGTTTGGAACAGCAGGACCAGCGGATCAAGATCGGAAATTTCAAATGCGTTGAAGAAGGAACTGGATACCGGATTATTCAAAGAAACCGAAAAATCCAACTTCGATTTCATGATCAGTTCCAGCAGGAAGGATGGTGTCCCCGTTTCGAACCAGTAGTTGTTGAACTCTCCACCATGTTCGAAAAAACTTGCCAGGGATACCGGATTATATACAGATTCGCTCCCAGCATGGAAACGGAAACCATCATACCATTTTTTGATCTCTGCCAGAAAATCCTGGTGGCTTCGCTCCTGAGTTTTTTCAACAGCTTCGATCTGTTCCCTGAAATTGGATTCAAATTCGGTCTGGGTATAGCCCAGCATCGTGGCATATTTCGCATTCATGGTGATGTCGGTGAGGTTGTTCAGGTCGGAGAACAGCGACACATGGCAGAATTTGCTGACGCCTGTGATGAAGAGCAGACGCTCCTGCTCGTTGCGGTCTTTCAGGACACTGTAAAATCCTTTCAGACACTTCAGGATTTCCTTGACATCCGGATTGGTGATATTGTCCAGAATCGGCTTGTCGTATTCATCCACTAGAATGACGACCTGGCTCTTCTTGAAAATTTCATCAATAAGGAAACTAAAGCAATTGGCCGGAGTATCATCTGGAAGCTGGATTGAATGTTCACTTGCGATTCTCCGGACTTTTGACATCAGATAGTCCGGCAATTCATCTTTCGCATTGGAAACAAAATTATAATCCGCAAAACTCAAATGAATAATCGGATACGGTCTCCAGTCATACGGCTTATCATAGATTGCCAGCCCCTTGAAGAGTTCCTTTTTCCCTTCGAACACCGCTTTCAGGGTGGAAAGCGTGAGAGACTTGCCGAAGCGACGGGGGCGTGAGAGAAAATACGATTCTCCGGCAGGATTTATCAGTTTCCAGATAAATTCCGTCTTATCAACGTAGAGATACCCTTCATTGCGGAGTTTCTCAAAGCTGTAAACACTGCTGGTTAAATTTTTCATAGTTCACCTCTCTATAAGTAATATACACTGCCGAAGCACTTTGTCAACATTTCATCATGCAAATCGACCGGATTTTTGCTGTAAACGGGAACCCTTGGTCTTGCCCCACCAGTTCCTCACCCGTGCATCCACCAGCGCCAGACGCGGACCGCCATGAAGCCGAGGAGTGCGATCCCGGCGATGATGAACATGGCGACGCCCAGCGCCAGGGAGAGATACATCCCGCCGAGCCCGGCCGCGATGCTGCCGAAGAGCGCCGTCAGCGCGATGGCCTCGGCCAGTTTGATGCTTTTTGCGGATTGTTCGATCAAAATCGTGTCTACCATGTTTTTCCTCTCTTTCCTTTTTATGTTTTCCGGACGTTTCGTCGGCCGGTATGATTTCCGGCCGGACTTCCGGGTTTTCAATGTTATGCCATCATGCCGACCACAGCCGCCAGTTCGATCCAGCTGCTGACGCCGGTTCCTTTCACAAACCATTTCCCATTCTCGAACAAGTAAAGATAGTCGGCATAGAATTGCACTTTCGCCTTTTTTTCAAAATCTTCCTTATCCGCAAAAATCACGGCGTTGCATCCGGCGAATCCCCAATCCCGACCATAAGCAACGGTCGTATCTTCTTCCTTTTGATTTCGGTCCGGTTCCGGTCGGGCTCCCAGCTGGAATAAGTTTCCCAAGGCAAGCAGCGCCTCGATATCCGCCGGGGATTTATACCGTTCTTCGAGGGTGGTTCCCGCCTGCGAAGGCCGTCCGGCCCAGCTGAGGGAAATGGCCTTGATGCGACCGTCAGGCAGCACCATTCCGATTTTCGCACTCTTACTCATTATTCGTTCCTTTCCGGGCATCCGCCCTTTGCTTTTCCGTGCAACCCGCGAGGATCCGCGACCTCGCATCGGCAGGCCGTATATTGGCATGATTTTTCCGATTATCCAGTCCGGATGCCATTTATAATCCGGATAAATTATCGGAGAATCTTTGATTTCAGACTTGCTTTTTCAACATCTCCGGAATGACTCCGGCAAACGGGACCGAAGGCCATCATTCACCCTGGAGGACCGTAGCCGCAACGGTAAACGGATTCGGGCTTTATGTTTCCGCACGTTGGGCGTTTGTTCGCGCACACAGGCCCCTTTCGCGGTGAACCGACTGCGAAGACCTGCAGGCCGATGCTGGTCTGCCCATAAAATCGGACGTTGCCCCATAACTTCGCCGCTGTGGGCATATTTTTATTCCGGTATCGAGAGCCGTGGCGTCAAAAAATATTTGCATATTTTGCGAAAATATACAGGAAACCGACTTGCATATCGAGTCAAGTCATGCTCCGGAAAAATAAGCGAATAAATCTTCCGCTTTTCTGCGAAAAAGCATTTGCATAACGGGGAAATCATGCTCACGATTATTTCCCGGTTTTATTCCAGAGAACAGCTTGCTTTCAGGATAAACAATGCTGCTTCCCGGTTCAGCGGCAAAAAGAAGAGAGGAGCGGGGGCATCCGGCTCCATGATCGTTTTCGGTTACAGTTCGCTGATGTAGATTTTTGCGTAAGGCGCTTCCGGAGAGCCGTTGGGATTGGTTTTGTCCCAGACATACCAGTCGTTTTCCCACCGGCCGTAGGCGGTGACTTTGGCGAGGAACTCTTTGCCGTCGATCCAGCCTTCGGCGAGGTAGCTCACCTCGATATTCGCCTTGCCATACCGGATTTCCACCGTGACCGTGAGCGGCGAGATCCGCTGGATGTTGCACTCGCGTTTGACGGTTTCACAGTTGCGGGTGATCGGGTTCACCCGGCAGGTGGTGACCTGCCATCCGGCTTCGGTTTCCAGCTCCATGCATTCCAGCGCGCTGGCGCTGCCGTCCGTTCCCGTTGCGATCTGTCTGGCGACGGCCTTGGCCAGCCGGGCGTCGGCGATGGTGTTTTTCTGACTGATTCCGACCTGTGACTTCTGCTTTTTCATTTTCCGCATCTCCTTGATTATGATTCGGTTACATTATCCTGCATTGCCCTCAATTTAGCGTGCCAGGTGCTTATAATCCAATGGTTTATGAAAAATAAACCGATAATTCTTCGATAAAACGGAACAGCATGGTGTTGATGAAAAGCAAATGGAATATGGAAGAAATATCGAAGAAAAAAGGTCGCAGACTTTTCCCGGTCTGCGGGCGGGTTCCGGACGGGGCGCTTGGCGGTACCGCGGAGTGGTGGTTCGCTGTTTAACAAAGCATCGTTTTGAGCTTAATCAAGTT
Organism: Victivallales bacterium; assembly: GCA_045639225.1. Taxonomy (GTDB): domain Bacteria; phylum Verrucomicrobiota; class Lentisphaeria; order Victivallales; family UBA1829; genus SIG94. Next base: position 2,068 of record JAZUCR010000907.1, on the reverse strand, counting down.
GTTTATTACATTTTTTCCGGAAGGTTTTTCCCGTCTGGAAATCGATTCTTTTTCCCCGGCATCTGCCGGAACAGCCGATGTCGGGAAAACCAGTGTCTCCCGGCCGTTCAAAATACACAGACGCGGAGGATCGCCGAAGCCCTCCAGTAGGCGTTCCTGGCGGCGGCCACCTGCTGCCGCGCCTTTTTCAGTTCCCCGGCGATTACGGCGTCTTTCGTGGCGGCAATGCCCTCGTCCAGGAGGTCGATCACGCTGCCGTGGCAGTCTGAAGCGTCCCAGCCGTCGCTGTGCATCGCAGCCGCGATTTTCTGTCCGGCTTCGGTCTGCCAGTAGGCTTCCGGGATTTTGCTTCCAGTTTCCTTTTTCATTTTGCGTCTCCCTGTTGTCCGGCTTGCGCCGGTGTTTGCTGTGCGGCCTCGTTCCGGCCGAGGATTTCCCTGATGGCATCGCGCCGGGTAATGTGCCCTTTGAGATCATTCTCGATCTCGGCAATGCGGCGGCTCACCAGATAGTTGGTGTAGGATTCCGGTCTGTTTTTCTGGGACAGGATCCATTTGGCAAGTTCCACCAGATACTTAACATCACGCTCGATGCTGTCGTTCATCCGCCCGATCTCTTCCCGCATCTCTTCTTTTGTCATTTTTCGGTCTCCCTGTTTTTTCGGCTTGCGCCGGTGTCGCATACCGGATCAGTATGATCTTCCGGCGTCAGCCTCATTTCATCCTATGTATCGAATCACGTCGAATTGTTCAAATGCTTTTTCGGCATCCGCGTCATCCCCGTCGACTGGGTAGTGTTCCTGCGGAAGTCTGCGGTCGGTGAGCATGCGCATGTCGTAATGATACTCGCCGTAGAGCAGTGCGCCGCACTCGTCGTAGCACATCCGGAAATCTTTGATCGCGGTCCGGGCCATCAGCCAGGCCAGGAATTTCCAGACCTCGATGTCGGAGAAGCCCCATTTCACCCAGCCGAATATGCCGAGGCGTTCGCCGCGCAGATCGAATTTCGCATCGAACAGGTATCGGCTGTCGCATCCGATGTAAACGCCGACTTGTTTCTCATCCGCGGCTTTTTTCGCCGCCGTCAGAATTTCATAGAGCCGCCCGGCGTCGTTCTCGGTGCAGGCGGTGATTTCGATTTTCACGAAGCAGTTGTTTGCCATTTTCAGTACCCCGCTTTCTTCTGGCGGCAGTTCGCGCACATGGTCTTGTTGCTGCCCTTGAGTTTGATTTCGCCCATCGGCTCCCAGTCTCCGTTCGCCCAGACCTTGGTGATGAAGCCTTGTCCGTTGTGCTCGCGCATCGCCTTCTTCGCCGCCGTCAGGCTGGTGAAGTCCTCGCTGTAGCCTTGTTCCTCGTTGACTACCGTGTAGATTTTCATGTGAACCTCCTTGTGTTTCGGCCGGTTTTCCCGACTGCCCTTAATTAAGCGTGAAGTTTCCTAATAGCGAATGACTTATGCGATTTTTAGCGAAGAAATATGCAATATTCTTCACATGAGAAGAAAGTTTGATTTTTCTTCGGAATCCGACTTGCATAGAGTTTTATCCATGCTGCTTGAAAATAGCGAAAGAAAAACCGGACTATGACTTGCATAATCCGGTGAGGATGCTGCGGATCAGCGATGCCGTTCCAGGTCCCGCAGAGCTTCGGCCCGTGCTTTTTCGATGCTCTCCGGGCTCAGGTTTTCAATGACGGCGATTCCGAATGCCGGCGGCGGCAGCGGCGTTTTCCTCAGGTCGAGGAACTCGGTGCAAATCTGGAACAGCTCGACCGGCGCTTTGGCGTCCGTGAAATCGCCGTCATCGTCCTCGCATACAATCAGCGCGTTCCCGGCGATGCCCTGGGATTTCGGGAACCGGAATCCGACCTTCCAATCTCTCAGGAGACCCTCTTCATCGACTTATGTTGAGCTTAACATAAGTCAACTTATGATAAGTAATATATTATGTGGAGTAAAAAATATTATGAATATGAGAAAATGATATTTACTTCACATAATTTTATAATGCTTCCAACCAATCTACGATATTTTTGCTTGGCCACTTTCTCTTTTCTGGAACACCTGG
>JAZUCR010000906.1:0-3129 GCA_045639225.1 Victivallales bacterium | reverse complement strand
CCACCCGGCAGTAAGCTCCGCCATCGTCATGCACGTTGCAGACCGCGACGATCAGTTCGCTGGGGCGGTCGGCATACATAAATTTCTCCAATGCGAATTCCGTCGCCGTAGAGTAGCCTTCGATCCGGCCCACGTACCGGCCATTGCAGAATACGGCTCCGCCCCACATGGCGGGACCGATTCGGAGCGTTGCCAACATTCCGTCTTCCAGCGGCGGCAGCATCCGGCGGCAGTAACCCGTCCCGATCAGGAACGAACTTGATGCGTGCGGCGTCAACGTTCTTCCGCAGGGAAAATACGGCGGCCGGTAATCCGGATTGAACCGTGCGGTCAGACCGAAAAAATCTTCCTCGTCAAAGAGGTCATAGTGATCGTCCCAGTAACCGGGAATTGCCATGCGGCCCGTATAAGCTGTCGCAGCCGGAAGTTTTTCCGGATCCGGTGACAATGCTTCAGGTGAGTAGAAGAACTCCCACAGACCATTGAGATCAATCGTTTTTTCGGTCATTTCGTTTTTCCTTTCTGTTCGGTTGGATCGTATCAGAGTTTTCTCAGTTCCACCTTCCAGGTGACCGGATGGCTTTCCTTATACGATTTCTCGTAGGCCTCATCCTGTTGTTTCAAGGTTGCCGGGAGAGCCCGTTTGTTTTTTTTGTAGTTTTCGATCACGTTCAAGTAATATTTCCATCCGGCTTTTTTCGGGTTGGCGTAATGGTTCTTGAACCACTGGTCCGCGGCTTTGCAGCAGCTTTCCGGATCATTGAGGTCCGCTTTCTGGGACAACGCGTAACGATCCCCATATCCCACCGAGCGGATACGGGACATGCAGGCACGGATGGCAGAGATCTGGCGAAACACTTTCAGTGCCTGTTGACGCGACGGAGTATACATGCCGGCCAGATTGATCCCTTTCGCCAGTTCGGCGGCGGTGAATTTGCCGATTGACGAACGGTTGGCCTGCAGCTGGTATTTTCCTTCGGCAAGACCCGTGACCTGCAAGGTTTCGGTATTGAAATCCGCCGTAAACGGCACCAGTGTGTCGATTCCCTTATGCCGTTTGTCCGTAAGGAAAGGCAGCCGCTGCGGGGTATATTCGAATGAAATTCCGTCGCAGTTTTCTTTCCTTTTTTGCGAGAGAATCAATGATTTTTGCCGGAATCTGCTTGACAATCTGGGCAAGCACCGTCATATTACTTTTTTGAGGATCCATGTCTTTCTCCTTTTGTCTTTTCGCAGAGAAAAAGGTAGCATGGATCCTCTTTTTGTCAAAATTTCAACTTTTTACGGGATGGCTGTGGATTTTTTCCGAAAAAGCCTGAGACATGTATCTCGCTGGGCGCTTACATTTCAACTGTTTGTTTCGCATGTATAATTCGTGCATGTATTATCAATAGCCTCGTATATGATCGTAATTGACCGAATAGTGTTCATCGGCAGCATATTTTTCTTAATTTCAAGTTGGAAATTTGAACAATTACTTGCTGTCCGCATCAAAGCGGTCGGCAAGTAATTGATACAAGGTAACCATGGCGCTGCCTGTGACCAGACCAAGGTTGAAATTCCTGTTTCAGAATCGCACGTTATACATTTTCCAAAAGACATTCACATAACAATTGTTAATACCGATTATCATTTCACGCCGGGCTTTTCCGTGTCATCTTGGGGATGGACCACCCTACCATCGTCGCTGAAGTCGTCATGTTTGACAGACAGTGCTTTGAACAACCGAATGAGGTCGATTGTGCCGCCGATGGAAAACCAAACGGTGGAAATAATGGCGATGCTGCATGGAATGAACAAGGCGGTGATATGGAACTTGATAGCCCACCAGTGGGCCGGCCAGGGGTGAATGGCGTTCCAGATGATGATCCCGATAAAGCAGAGGCAGAACCCGTAACCGAAACTCCAGAGGAAGACCGACCAGGCCAGGATTTTGTCGCCTTTCGTGTAATTCTGGTCGATCCCGATGATCTTGGAGAAAGCCGACCGGAAGGTCCACGGAATCCGCGGCTTGGTTTCGCGGTCCGCATAAATCCCGCGGTGCAGCATGCGTTCGATATTGAACGGCTGACGGCAGGTCAGCAGCGAGATTGTCACATACAGAAATATAGCTGCCAGCATGGAAATGAAATAGATTTCCTGCGAATTGACCGGGAATTTTTCCGGCGTCACTTTCCAGACAATATACGGGTTGAACGGTTTGGAAACACTTTCGAAGAACCAGCTGAAACTGCTGACCAGATCGTATTTTTCCAAAGCCGGATAAATATGCTTGGCCCAGGTCTGCTGACAGATTATGCCGCCGACGGCGAGGAACGAGCCTGCCCCCAGGGCTGCGAATGCGCCGGCCGTCGTTCCGCGTTTCCAGTAAAGCCCCAGGGTGATCACCGGTCCGGCTCCGCCCAGCCAGATCGCGCCCGTGATCGCGAAGAACATCAGGATGTAATCCATCTGCGCGAAGAAGAAACTGAAGAGAAAGGAAAAAACCGCCACGCCCGCTATGATGCAGCGGAGCAGATTCAGCTGCTGTTTCGGGGTGAACGGAGTTTTGCGGAACGGCAAGATGATGTCCTGTACGATGATGCTGCCCCAGGAGTGTATGTAGGTGGTGTCGGTGGACACCATCAGGAAAATCATCAGGGCGCAGAGTACGCCGGTAATTCCCATGGGCAGCATTTCCCTGATTGCCACGGGAACGAGCATTTGCTGGTAGATTGTTCCGAGCGTTCCGGCTTTTCCCTTATCCACCGTGGCGACCGCGGCCTGTGCGGCTTTTTTGTATTGGGACGGATCCAGCTGTTTGCTCAGGTCAATTTTCCCATCCTTGAGCAGGGCCGTCTTCATTTTTGGTGTGAGTTCGCCGGTTTTCACCATAGTGATGATGTCCGGACGGATGGTGTCAAAACGTTTTCCATCGGCAATTTCTTCGGTCGTTTTGATCGCAAGCTGACGGTGGACATTGTCGGAGGATTTCTTGAAATCCAGATGGGTCATGAAGGTGAAGGCGGCCACTGCCAGCAGGATATACATGGTTCCGGAGAATCCGCCACGCCAGGTCCCGAGTAGCGCACCCATCTTCTGTTCATGCGCGTTCCTCGCCGCCGCATTGTATCCCTAGGAGCCGCTCCA
>JAZUCR010000905.1:0-7060 GCA_045639225.1 Victivallales bacterium | reverse complement strand
TGGATCGGCAATCAGCCGGTGCGCGGCTGTGTCTCCTGTTACGCCTGCGCCGAAAAGAAACTCGGTAAATGCGTGTTCGACGACGATGTCTGCAACCGGCTTGCCGCCCGTTTCGCCGAAGCGGATGGTTTTGTGGTCGGTTCGCCGACTTATTACGGACAGCCGAACGGGGCGCTGCTGGCGGTGCTGCAGCGTGTGTTTTTCTCCGCGGGGCGGGCCTTGGTCGACGGAAAACCTGCGGCCTGCGTGGCTGTGTGCCGTCGCGGCGGTTCCTCGGCCGCGTTTCAATGTCTGAACATGCCGTTCGAGATGCTCAATGCCCTGATGATCGGTTCCCAATACTGGAATATCGTTTTCGGCCGGGATCCCGGCGACGCCGCGCTGGATACGGAAGGGATGCAGACCATGCGTACGCTCGGAAAGAATATGGCGTGGGTCATGAAGAATCTCCACCGCGACGGCGCGGAACCGCGTCCCTCCCGCGAGGAATGGCAGGCGATGAACTTCATCCGCTGAGTCCGGCAAGCAGAGAACCAGCTCACGCTCAGAGCAGTTTAGTCCCGATCTGCAGCAGATGAATCCTGTTGTGTATACAACCTTTCTCCTGATTCATTTTTCGATCAGAACGACCCGGTCCATCCACACATTGTTTTCTTTTGATTTGCTTTTTCCGTAACCTGGACCTTCGAATTTAAGGGAGACATAAAGATCCCACTTTTTATCCGGAAAACCCAGCTTGTGGAATTGTTCCAACTGGATATGGGCAAACCAGCTGCGCATCAGATAGAGTCGGCATTTCTGGGAGATGGTCACAGTTCCGACCTTGTAAAAGTGGAATTTGTCGATGACGATGTCTTTCTTTTCCAATTTGCAGCGAGCCAGGTTTTTTTTGTTCTGCTGATCGTAGAATCCGAAAGTGAAGGGCATTTCCAACCGGATTTTCGGATCCCTCATCGCATAGCCGAAAGCCCCTTCCTGATAAGGAACAGATTTTGCATAAGACGTGGTTATGGGGAATGACTGGACAATCTTTTCCCTGGGGATGGATGCAAATTCCGGCGGCAAGGGTTTTGGTGTGATATTCGCCAGCATGTAAGCCCGGTTCACTGCCGTCTTGAGGCCTCTGCTGAAATAAAGGAATGCCTGTTTACGGGTCGGATAGCGGCGTTTACAGGAGTCTTCCAGATAAGCAAGAAACCGGTCATGCAGTTCTTTGGGATTACATGGGAGGTTGAATTCTTTCATGTCCTGCCAGCGTTCGAGAATCTTGAGATCGACAAGGGCGCGGGCATCGCGGACATGGGAGAGAGATAGTTTATCCTCGGCGGTCAGTTGTTCCATCAGGTCGAATTCTTTATACCACCGAGCCAGCATGGCTGGCGTATAATTCAAATTCAGCCGGCCGTCCCACGGCACAAAGTGTTTGCTGCCTGTGCGTATTTTCTGCATTTCAAAAATAATCTCCGTCATCTTGTCTGCCGCTTTGCCGTAATAGAAATCGGCAAACTCCCTGACCAGACTTTTCCAGTCTCTTGAGGGAGTCTGGAAAGACTTGACAAGGACCCAGGTCAGCATATCGGAAAATTCCAGTCCGGTGAACACATTGACGTCATGTTCATGGGCAGAACCGGTTGCACCGGCCTGCAGTGCAATTACTGAATTGCTGCACATGCGTTCGAAATCGGCGCCAGGTGAAGCTCCGCCCCATCCGGGATATGTATCAAAATCAACCCATGCCGCCTGCTGTGCCCATTTCCGGATGTTTTCCAGTGAGCCGAGGTTGTTCTTATGGGAGAGGTCTTTGGTCAAATCATCATCAATGAGAGAGATGGAAACTCGGAAATTGGCCGGGAATTTCACTGCCGGATTGGGCGGAAATTCCGACTGGGTTTTTCGGTAAGCCGAATGGCTGATGATTACGCCGGGATGGCTTTTTTCCAGATCACGGCACAATTCAATTAAATAGTCCAGCAAGGGACCGGCAATGCATCCGTATTTCTTTTCCAGGGCCTGGCAATCCGGACAATAACAATATTTTCCCGGCCAGTCGCTGGCCGCAATAGCGAACAGCTGATTTCCCGTACGGCGGATGCGTTCCTTTACCCGGCGGGTAAATTCCTTGCGCAGACTTGGATTGCTGAAACACAGCTGCAGTCCGGTGGTTCGTTTACCTTTTTGATCCAGAGAGAAAAATTCCGGATTGGTCTTGAAATAATCCTTCGGTTCATCCCATTTCCAGTTGTAAGGATTGTAATTTTTGGTCGGTGTGATATAATAGTGTATCGTATGGCACATCGGGGTATCGACCTTGTAAAGTACATCCAGCTCCGGATCGTTGCAAAAATTTCCCCAGATCATGTTGATCCGGTTTCGAAAGAGGAATTTCGCTGCGTTCGGATGGTGATGATATTCACTGGTGGTCAGCATCCGGCAACGATATTGCGGTCGGCGGGTATAGTTCAAAGGCTTCAAGGTCAGCGGTCCGCATTTCGGGACTTTTTCTCCGCCGGTAATGTCATACCAGCGGACACCGAGCTGCTCCTCCAGAAAACAGTAAACAGCATAGACTGTCCCGAATCTTCCGCCTCCGGTCAGGAACAGATCGCCGTTTACACTCATGACCAGGGATTCATCCTCGCGGAGGGAATCCAGCCTCTTTTTGCCGACTGCCTTTTCTGTTTCCGCAGTCCTGCCGATATAGATCCGGTGTTTCGCTTCGGAGGCATTTTTCATCAGCCCGGTCCCCGTTGCCTTGCGGAAATATTCCCGGAATTCCCTTGCGGCAAGATGGTCCAGCTTGTTTTGTGATTTTGCATCATAGATCATGGCAAATTCGCTGTCCGGAAGTTTTGCCTCGGGAATATCTGAATTTTGGGGATTGGCCTGCAAATCGGATTCAATTCCGGTTGACAGAAGCAAAGCTAAAAACATCCCCGGTAGTGTCCGTTTCATCATTAATGTTCCTCTCTTCAGCTGTTATTAAGGTGTTCCGGAAAAAATCTCTTGAATGATCCAGCCGTTGCGAGGTAAGATCCACAAAGTATTGGTCAGGGTCCCGTTCACGCGGAAAACTGAAGTTGTCAATGCGGAATGCCCGTCAACATAGCAGGCATTCATCCCCTTCCGATGAACACCCGTCAATCCAAAACTCATATTGCCGATAGAGTCAAGTTTGTTTATTTTATTCATGTCTGTTTTGATTGAACTCTTTCCGTAGTTATCAGCATAGATCAGCGTCTTATCCTGGTATCTTTTAAACTGTTTCAAGTGTTGGGCTGCGTTCTCAGAGACAGAGGGGGGGGTAAAGTAATAATTATATCCAAAACTCAATGAAATAGGAAAATTGCAGAAAAAAACGGTTGGCTTTGGATCGGAAGGGCAAACAAAGATTTTGCGGCCGCTCTTTTTCGAATTATTTGCGCCGTATCCATCTATATAACCACATTCCATAATCTTTTCAACCCAATATTGATTTTGGGATATATAATACATGAGAATATGTTCATTATGATCATTTGCATAGTTGAACCAACTCAAATAAAATTGTTTGGTCTGGTTGAGACAGGAAGTGCCTCTGGCTTGTTCTCTGGCCCTGTTCAATGCCGGCAGCAGCATGCCTGCAAGAATCGCGATGATGGCAATCACGACCAGAAGTTCGATGAGTGTAAATAAGACGCTTTGTTTCCTTGACATTTTTACCTCCTGCTTTGTTTTTTTATGGGATGTCATGAATGAACCTTGCTTTTCAATTGGACTATGGGACGGTCGAGGGTTTTTCCCGGACAAAGAATTGCCGGGATCATGAATTCCCGGCAGGAAAAATCTTTCTTCTCAATCAGATCCTTCAAAACTTCAATGGCGGCAATGTAGAGCTGCTTCCAGTCATGGACCGCGGAAGTCAGAATCCGGGTTTCCTCGGTCGGAAACGGAACATGGGAATTGACCGTGACGATGGAAACGTCTTCAGGAACCCGGACTCCCGCCCGGAGCAGACGGTTGTAAATGCTTTTCGCATAAATATAATCTTCCCCGAAAATCAAAGTTACTTTGCCCGAACGGATCTCAGGCAGGATCGAGGCAAGGATTTCATCCATGTGCCGGTCATGGTTTGCCGGACACAGATCCTGCGGCTGATAACAATGTTCCTTTTTCAATTCGAATCCGGTTTCATCGGCCAGACGATGGATCAGGGATATGTAATCAAGAGCGAAGTAATGCTTCTCGATGGGACGGACGGAGCCGATCAGCGCGGCTTTGACATGTCCAAGTTCACGTGCCTGGAGCATCAAATCGCGCAGGACCGGTTCCGTTGCCGCGCTGATCCGCGGGATTTCCGGAAACAACGTGCAGAAGCCGACATTCAACAGGACAGTCGGCACTTTCCCGGCAACACATTCAATCACTTCTTGATGCGGCGAACCGATCACCGCGCCGTCCACCAGACGGTCCAGAATCAGCGGACAATGAAAACCCTCCTGCTGAAAATACCGGTAATTTGCGGTGTAATAGCCGCGCTGACTGGCCAGCCAGTCGAACATCTGGGCGCTGTCCGCCGTATTCCTGTCTCCGATGGGGTTGTTCTGCGGGAGATTGAAGATATACATGATCAGATTGGTCGGCAGCCGTTCGGAATCAACGCCGATCCGGAGTCTACGAGCCTGAATGCTCGGTTCATATCCGAGCAGATGCGCCGCGGTCCAGATTTTTTTTCGGGTCGCTTCCGGGAAATTGAGCTCACCGTTCAGCACCCGGCTGACGGTTGCTGTGCTGACGCCGGATTTTTCCGCAACTTCACGGATCGTGATCCGTTTCCCGTTTTTCATCATCTGTTTATCCTGAATAATTGTTTTAGTTAAACGATTGCGTAAAGATAATCTACAATGGATTTATAAAAATGCAAATGGGGAAATGAAAAAAATCAAAATTTTTTTGAAAATTGGTGCTGATGGCAGTCGCATCGGGGTGCGCGAACTGATACGGAGAATACGGATCCTCCTCCGCATTGTGTGCTGCGGAGGACATGGATCGCGCGCAGATGGCATGCGTATCGGATGGACCAGCCGGCAAAGCGTCAGCAGCGGAGAACCGCCTCACGCGCCGAGCAGTTTGGTGCCGATCTGCAGCAGGGTGCCGATCTGGAATACGAAGAAGGTTATGATGTAGGCCAGGATCAGCAGCGAGGCGGCTTCGATGAACGCCATGCGCGTTGAATTGAGCTCTCGGCGGATGATCGCCAGCGTGGCGAGACACGGGATCGTGAGCAGACAGAACAGCATGATGCAGAAACCCTGCAGCGGAGTGTAATTGCTGCGCAGGTGTTCGCGCAGCGGCGTGGATTCTTCGTCCGCTTCGCCCTCTGCATACAGCGTGCCGAGCTGGGAGACGAACACCTCCTTGGCCGCCAGTGCGCCGATGGTCGCCGTGGAAAGTTTCCAGTCGAAACCGATGTGACGGAACACCGGTTCCATCAGATGGCCCACGCGTCCGGAAATGGTATATTCCATTTTTTCGGCTTTTTTCTCGTTTTCGATTTTCTTCAGCTGCTCCGCACCTGCGGCGGCTGTTTCGATCAGCTTTTTCGGCGCGGCTGCCAGTTTATCGGTCTTGACCGATTCAAGCTGCTCGGCGGGGATCTTGCGGTCTTTCCGGATGGCGGTCATGGTTTCCGCATCGAAAACTTTGGCGTTTTCAAGTATTTTGATCTGACTGTCATTCAGAATCAGCGTTTTTTCCACCTGTGCGGCTGCCGCGGAATAATCTTTGGAGAAAACCTTTTTCTCCGGCAAGGTGTTGCAGATGTAAAGGATGATCGTGGCGGCCAGAATAATGGTCCCGGCCTTCTGCAGATACATCCTGCCGCGGTCCCACATGTGGAGCATGATGCTCCGGAAAGTCGGCATCCGGTAAGGCGGCAGTTCCATCAGGTAGACTTCACCTTCGCCTTTGAACAGCGTAGCTTTCATCAGCCGGGCGCCGATCAGGGCGATCAGAATGCCGATCACGTAGATGGTGAACATCATCACCGGCTGATATTTCTGTACGAAAAACGCGGGAATGATCAGGGCGTAAATTGGCAGCCGTGCGCCGCAGCTCATCAGCGGCAAAACCATGATGGTGACCCGGCGGTCGCGGTCGGATTCGATGGTGCGCGTGGCCATGATGGCGGGCACCGTGCAGCCGAATCCGAGCACCAGCGGCACGAACGAGCGGCCCTGCAGTCCGAACCGGCGCATGATGCCGTCCATGACGAACGCCGCCCGTGCCATGTAGCCGGAATCTTCCAGGATCGCAATGGCAAAAAACAGGAACAGGATGTTCGGCAGGAAGACGATCACGCCGCCGACGCCTTTGATCACGCCGTCGGACAGCATGGAACGCAGGTAGGGCAGGGTATTCGGATCCCAGATCGCTTCCACCCGCTCGGCGAGCCATTCGAAGAATTGTTCGATATACCCCATCAGCGGTTCGGCACAGGTAAAGGTGAACCAGAACGTGACGTAGATGATCAGGAAAAACAGGGGCAGTCCGAGGATCTTGTTGGTCATGACCGCATCGATCTTGTCGGAGATCTCGCGGCGTTTTTCATGGGTCAGGGAAATGGTGTCGCGGCAGGCTCCGGCGAGCATGGCATAACGGCAGTCGGCCATGAACGTGTCGGCTTCGATCGCATGGCGGTCGCGGAGGTGCTGGATCTGTTTTTCCACTTCGTCCCAGACCGGCTTGAATTCATCCAGCCGCATGACTCCGGCATCGTGTTCGAGCAGTTTGATCGCGAAGAACCTGGCGGGGATATGGCTGTATTTTTCGACTTTCAGCGCATCGATCTTTTCGGAAACGGCTTGGATCGCGTCATCGATATCGGTACCGTAACTGAGCATCGGCACTCCGTGGTCTTCCAGTTCGTTCAAGGTCTTAGCAAGCTGACGGAGCAGGGGCCGGACGCCGTCGGATTTGCTGCCGACGGTCTGCACGATCGGGGAGCCGAAATATTTTTCCAGTTTCGGAATGTCGAATTTCAACCCTTTTTTAGCGGCGTCGTCGCTCATATTGAAGGCGAGCA
>JAZUCR010000904.1:0-13431 GCA_045639225.1 Victivallales bacterium | reverse complement strand
AGATCGGCGAAATATCCCTTCCGGATGAGGCCGCGTCTGGGGATCCGGAAAATCGATGCGGGCAGGGAAGTCATGCGCCGGACCGCTTCCTGCATGGTGGAGATCCCGGCGACTTTGCGGAAAAACGTCGGGAAAGTTCCGACTGCCCGGGGATGTCCCTGCGCAGCCGGATCATCCAGCTGCGCGGAAATGCCGTCCGATCCGGCGCAGACCCAGGGTTCGGCCAGGATCCGCATCATATTATCTTCGGACATGCACAGATATGCGGCGGTCTGTTCGGGATTTTCCTGCAGGATGCGCATGCCGGTTTCTTCCAGAGTCCAGCCGTTTTCTTCGGCGGTCCGGGACAAGGTTTTTCCATCCTTCAGCAGAACGGTCGAGGCCAGATCGCGGGGACTGTGCCGCAGTGCTTCGATGATTTCCTGCCGGAAATTTGCCGATTCGGCGAGTTTGTTTTTGATTTCCGTGTCCTTGTCATAGGGACTTGGCAGGATCTGTCCGATCCGGGTGGAGGAATAGACATACGGATAACGGTCGGCATGCAGGAACATGCCTTCGGCACGGCATCGTTCGAGCTTGGCAAGCAGCTGATCGATCTTATGGAAATTGCGCGGGAAAATCGTTTTCAGGTGACTGATCTGGAGTCGGCCGGAACCTGCCTTGGCAATCGTAACAGCTTCCTCCACTGCTTCCATCAGCGAATCGCCTTCGCTGCGCATGTGGGTGGCGTAAACTTTTTCGCTGCCCTTGAGCACGGAGCTGAGCGCGGCAATTTCTGCGGTGTCCGCGAATTTGCCGGGGAAATAGGTCAGGCCCGAGGAAAATCCGGCGGCTCCGGCCGCACAGGCCGCTTCCAGCAGTTTCCGCATTTTGGCGATTTCCTCCGGTTCGGCTTTCCTCCCGGCATTCCCCATGACCGCGCGGCGGATCGAATTGTGTCCGCAGAGAGCAACCGTATTGGTGGAAACTCTGATCCGGCCGATGACTTCGGCATAACTGGCGAGATCCTGCCAGGAGGATTCGCCGGATTCCCCCGGAACGCAGGACGGAGAACTGCCGCAGTTGCCGTCCACTTCCGTGGTGACGCCCTGCAGCAGCTTGGTGCGGTTTTCCGGATATTTGATTTTCCGCATATCGCCGTGAGAATGGGCATCGATAAAGCCGGGCACGATCCATTTGCCGTCCGCCCGGACCGTCTGTCCGGGGAGAGAATCGAAAGCGCCGGGGCGGTCGATTCCGGCGATCAGGTCATTTTCGATCAGAAGATCCTGCCGGACGGGCGGGGTGCCGGAGCCGTCGCAAAGGAGGCCGCCCCGAAAAATGATGCGGTTGTTCATAGTTGTTTTCTTGATCCTCATATTGGTTTTTCAGGTAATATAGCCGGTCCGCGGTGATTTTCAAGCGTTTCCGGACAGAATGCATCCGGGCCCGGACTGCCCGGATCGCACAGTGGAAATTTTTTCTTGATTATCTTCTTGACTTTTCGGGATTTTCATGCTACATTGAACATCTGAAAATATAGAATGGAGAACCTATTTCTATGACGGGCATGAAAACAGGCATGATCCTGCTGGGAACTGCTTTCATTCTGACGCTGTCTGCATCGGATAAGGAGGCAAACGAGTATTTTGTCCAGGGACGTGCCAAGGAAAAAGAAGCAAGTTACCGCAGTGCGGCGTCGCGATATATGGACGGCCATTTCCAAGCGGAATCTTCGATCCTGCGCGGCAATCTGCTGATCGCCGCGGCCCGTGCCAAACGCAAAGCCAAGCTGTACGGCGAGGAATTCGATTGTCTTCAGCGGCTGATCAAGGAACATCTCGGCGAGATCAATTTCACCCAGATCGTGGACCGGGAATACGAGATCGGCGACTTGTTCTTTGCGGGACACCGCGATCAGGTGGTCTCCTGGATCCCGTTCATCAAAGAAAAAGACCGCACGATCGAAATTTACGAGGCGGCGCTCAAAAACGCGCCCTGCCACAGCCGTGCAGGGGAAACCCGTCTGCGTCTTTCCCGGATCTACATCGATGACCAGAAAACCACGGAGGCGATCCGTCATTTGCGTGAAATCCCGAAACTGCATCCCCAGTCGGATTCTGCCAAATATGCGATGCTCGAACTTTGCTCCCTGCTGTATCAGATGGCGGTACGAGGCGACGGCGACGGGTCATACAGCCGGCAGACTATCGAAGCCTGCGATAATTATCTGGCTGCTTTTCCCGAGAGTTCGGAAGTTCCGTGGGTTTACCGGACCCGGCAGAAAGCGCTCAACGGGATCGCCGCCCGCAAACATGCGGTGGGAACCTATTATTACCGCCGCGGAAAACCCGAACTGGCGGAAAAATATCTGGCCGATGTAGTCAAGAATTATTCCAATACCGAATCCGCGGCCGCTTCGGAAACCCTGCTGGCCCAAATCGATGAGGAATTCGAAGCCGTTCCGGGACGCAAGCGCCGCTATCGTCCTTACAAGGAGAAGATTGTTCCGATTCCCATCCCGGCAGAGGATGAACCGATCATGGTTACCCCCGAGTTCAGCGACAACCGCTGGCTGCTGCCGGTTCGCAATCTCAAAAAGAGTCCCGCCGTCAATCCCGAAAACATGACGCCTGAAGAGTTTGAGAAATTCACAGCCGAATCAAAACGCCTTTCCGAGGAAGAATGGCGTGTCTGGAAGAAACAAGAAGAAATGAATCAGAAAAAGAATGAAGAAGAGGAGCGCAGACGCAATACCCCTGTGCTTCTTCGTTCCGGAGATCAAAAGCCATGAGTTTTCACCGTTCAGTCCTGTTGTCTGCCGTTTTGATTTCCATTGGGTTCCTCCAAGGGTGCGGATATCACGTCGGCAGCATTTGTCATCCTCAGATCAAAACTGTCGCCATCGCTGATGTCAAAAATGAAACTTATGAGGTCCTGGCCTCTGCTTTGCTTCGTTCGATTCTTGCCGAGCGGTTCCAGTTTGACAATTCCCTGAAGCTGACTTCTCTCGAAAAGGCCGACTGTATTGTTTATACCCGGATCACCAAGGTTTCAAACAGCAGTATTTCCTGGAATTACAACAGTAAAGTCAGCGATTACCGGGCAAACGAATACCAGCTTTCCGTTACGGTGGAATATCTGGTCCGCATGCCCGGACGGGCCCAGCCTCTGGTTGCTCAGAGCACCACCAGCGGGACCAGCAAGTATCTGTTTTCCCACGATCCTGCCATCGGTCGGATCAGTGCACTCAAACAGGCTCTGCTCCGCGCTTCCAATAATATCGTTGCAGCCACTACCGAAGCCTGGTAAGAGATAACAGTTTCAAGTCTCAAGTCTCGAGTTTCAAGTTTCAAGTTCGCGGAGCGCGGACCGGATGTTTCGTGCCGTTTCCCTCTGCCGTATCCTGGTCTCCCGGGCCTTTTCCGCATAAAAAATCGGGCAGGGGATTTAAGTCCCTTGCCCGATTGGTCAGTTACTGATCAGTATTCAGATTGCTGATATCAGTATTTCTTTTCCAGCAGGGAAGCGGAATCCTTGTCGAGGAAGGTGGTGCAGTCGGGATGCTTCTGCATGATGGAGGAGGGGCAGAGGTTGGAGACCGGACCTTCGAGTGCGCCTTTGACCGCTTTGGCTTTGCGCTTGTCGGGAACCGTGTTGATGATCGCCGCGCTCTTCATGATCTGTTTCACGCTCATGGAGATCGCCTGTTTCGGCACGTCATCGAAAGTCGGGAACCAGCCTTCGCCGAGCTGCTGATTGCGGCAGGCTTCATCCAGATTGATGACCAGATAAGCTTTTTCCGTTTCGAAATCCGCCGGCGGATCGTTGAACGCGATATGGCCGTTTTCGCCGATGCCGACGAAAGCCACGTCGATCGGATAATTCGCGATTTCCTTCCCGAGTTCGGCGCAGACTTTTTCCGGATTCGGGTCGCTTCCGTTCACCGGATGGAACGAGGCCGGTTTCACGGGCAGTTTGTTGATGAACCGTTCACGCAGATATTTGCGGAAACCGGCCGGATGGTCTTCGGGCAGTCCGATGTATTCATCGAGATGGAAGAAGTTGACCTTGCTCCAGTCGATGTCGGGTTCTTTCGCCAGAGCCGAGAGCATTTCGAACTGGCTGGCGCCGGTTGCGATGATCACATTGGCATGACCGTTTTTCGCGATTGCCTTGCGGATGTAAGTGGCCCCCTTGGCAGCGGCTTCCTTACCGAGCGTGTTTTTGTCGTCAAAAATTCTGACTTCCATTTCCCTTTTCCTTTCTTTTTATGGGGTTTGTGGGTGCTATTCTTTTTATGGGGTTTGTGGGTGCTATGGGTGATTCCACGAGCTCCAAAGATCTCGCGGCATAACACGTTGGGCGCGTTCTCACCCATCATACCCATCAAACCTATCATACCCATGTTCGCGGAAAACCAATGTTTTCCCGTAAATCTTTCTCCTTTAAACAATATTGTATTATATAGTCACGTCGACTGCCGCACCATCAGCAGCATCGGGATCCGGATTTCTTCCGGCTCCCCCTTGGGATCGTCCATGCGCCGGAACAGCAGCTCGGCTGCCTGTTTGCCGACTTCGTAATTCGGCTGGGCCAAAGTCGAGAGCGGCGGATTGAGCAGCGCGGCGAAATCCCGGTTGTCGAATCCGAGCACTGCCACGTCCTGCGGCACCCGGATCCCGATTGCCGAGAAGCCGGCCAGCAGTCCCGAGGCCATGTAGTCGGAAGTCTGCACTGCGTCCGGCGGCTCTTTCATCGCCGCAAACATTTTTCCGTTCAAATACCCGGTGTTCCGGATCAGGACCAGATTTTTCAGAGCACCCGGGATGATGATTTCCGGCAGTCCGTAGTCTTTTACCGCCTGCAGATATCCTTTTTTCCGGTTTTCCGAATGGAAGGTTTCACAGAATGCGATCCGGCGGCGGCCTTTCCGATACAGATAGGTGATCGCGTCATACACGCCCTGGTAACGATCCACATAAACGCAGTCTGCACCGGGCACCGCGTCGAAGGCGATCAGCACGCACGGCAGTTTTTTGCGCAGCTCCCGGCTCCGTTCCACAACTTCATTGCTGGAAGTGATCAGGATGACTCCGGCCGGAGCATTTTCCAGCACTTCCGGGATCAGCGAATGCAGCGAACTGCTCGGATAGTCCTCGTTGATGAAACTGACCCGCATACCGTAATTACGCTGTGCGGTGAATTCCTTGATCGATGCCAGCTTTTCCAGATGAAGCGCATCATACGAATCCACGATTACCGCGATTTCACGGCTGTCCTGACGCCGCAGCGCCTGAGCCGCCCGGTTCGGATGGTAATCCAGTTTCCGCACCGCGTCCCGGACCAGCTTCTGCGCACGGGCGGACACATAACCCCGCCCGCGAATCGCACGGCTTACCGTGTTCATCGAAAGTCCGGTCAGTTCGGACAGCTCTTTCAAGGTTGCCATTTTTCTGCGCTTTCTTTTCCGGTTCGAGATATCTCAACGTTAATATATTTTACTCCGCCTTCTGCGGTTTTGCAAATTTTTTTTGGTATTTTTCCGGTTTTTTTTCCGGTTTCGTCCGAAAAATACGGGGAAAATGACTTTTTTTTCAAAAAAAATACCGTTTTGCCCGATTTTGCATTTGCAATTAACGCCCGCGCGTATACTGTATAGTATTCCGGGCTGTTTTCCGCCTTTGCGGTGAACGCTCAGAAGTCGGAAAAGTGAAATTTAATCGATGATGATATCATCAGGAGAAAAAGATGCGAAAAATATTGTCTGTGACCGCCGTATTCGCCGGGCTCCTGCTGCTGGTTTCAGCCGCGGGATGCAAAACCGAGCAGGATTATAAAGATGACCGGGCTGAAAATGCCAATCTGCATTTCAAACAGGCTCAATACCGGGAAATGCCGGGTGAAAAACTGACCCTGACGCAGTGCATCGATACCGCCTTGAAAAACAATCTTCAGGCCCGGATCAGTGAGCTCGAACTTCAGGTCCAGAATGAATTCCAGACCGCCGAAGCCCTCGGCATGCTGCCTCAGCTCAATATCAACAACAATTTCACTGCCCGCAGCAACACGCCGGCTTCCAGCAGCGAAAAAATCGTTGCCAACGGCCGCACTTACGGCGCCAGCTACAGCGAAGACAAGGTCATCAATTATTTCAATATCGACCTGATGTTCTCCATGCTCGATTTCGGGCTGGCTTATTTCAATACCCGTCAGCAGGCAGACCGCGCCGTCATGACCAAATACCGCAATGAACGCGCCGCCCAGAACCTGATTTTCGACGTTGTCCGCGCCTATTTCCGCGTCGCTGCCGCCCAGCGGGCTCAGCAGCTGACTTCAACCCTCATCGAACAGTGCCGTTCCCGCTCCGAACAGATCTTCAAACTCAGCAAGGA
This sequence comes from Victivallales bacterium, assembly GCA_045639225.1. Classification (GTDB taxonomy): domain Bacteria; phylum Verrucomicrobiota; class Lentisphaeria; order Victivallales; family UBA1829; genus SIG94. Next base: position 7,057 of record JAZUCR010000904.1, on the reverse strand, counting down.
CCACAAGATCACCCCCGCCCGCGCCTTCGAAGAAACCCGCCGCTTCATGGATATGGAAAAAAGCCTCACCGCCTATGAGCGCACTTATGAAAGCGCCTGCGTCGAACTCCGCACTCTCATGGGCTATTATCCCAATTCCATGATCATGGTCGACGAGTCTCCGCTGGATCATACCCCGGAATATGATTTCCTGCCGCCCATGGAGTATATGGAACAGATCGCCATCCTCCAGAGACCCGAACTCTACGAGGCCGATATCCAGAAACATATCAATGTCCTCGAACTGCGCAAAACCATTCTCCTGATGTTCCCCAACGTCAAACTTTATGCCGACTGGTCCAATTCCAACAACTCTTTCCTCTACAACAAGAGCTGGTGGGAGCTCGGGCTCCGCGCCGCCTACAACCTCCTGCGTCTGCCCCAGAACATCGCCCGCGCACGGGCTTACGACAAACAGATCGACACCGAGGAATTCCGTGCTTATGCACAGGCCGTCGCCGTCATGGCCGAGGTCCGCATCGCCGACGGCAACATGCGCGCCGCCAAGGCCAGATTCGATAAGAATGTCCAGATCCACAACGCTTACAACGATCAGCTCCAGGCCATGCTCAAAACCCGGGCCGCTTCCGGTTCCGTCGCCGAACTCGCTCTCGATCATATCCGCCTCGATACCACGCAGGCTCAGATCGACAAACTCGCTTCCCTCGGCGAATATTATGTCGCTTATTTCCGTCTTCTCAACATCATGGGCCTCCGCAAAATGGATGCCCGCTCTGTCGATGAACTCAAGGAAGAACTTCAGCTTGCTTACGTCCGCGCCAAGGCGATCATCGAACGCGATCAGAAGGAATATTCCGATAACGTCATTGCCGTTAAAAAGCATCAGCTCAAGCAGAAGGAAGCCGATGCCGAACGCAAACGCAAGGCCGACCATGACGACCAGATCCGCCGCATCAATTCCGAGATCGATGCCCGCATCAAAGCGGAAACCGCTCCCGGGAATGCACCTGCCAATGTCAAAAAGTAAATTTATCATAGAAAGTGATCGGAGCATATCATGAAGAAGAAACAGAAAGTCCAGATCTTCAAACTCGAAGAGCGCGTGCTTTTTGATGGCGCCGCTGCTGCGGAGATTGTTGCCGCCGTTGATCAGGCCGGCGATCAGAATCAGGCTGACGACCAGTCCGACGATTCCGCTCAGGATAAGGAAGAAAAACTGATCCAGAATACCGTTCAGAATGCCGGCCCGGTTGATACGCCCGCGCCTGAGGCCAACGTCCAGAATGAAGGCGAAGGTCTCCCGCAGACTGACGCCGCCCAGAACGATCCTGCCGACGTCCTCATCAACGGCAACGCCGATTTTACTCAGGTTACCGATCCTCAGGCTGAGTTTTCCGGCGACATCGCCGCGTTCATTCAGGATGCTGCCGACCCCGATGCCGACGCCGCTTCCCATGAACTGGTCGTTATCGATTCCGATGCCGCCGATCAGTTCGACACCGATGCTTTCGAAGGCAAAAACGTCCTCTTCCTCGACGGCGATTCCGATGCCGCCGATCAGATCGAAGACTGGATGAACGACCATTCCGATCAGGACATTCAGGAAGTCCGTCTGGTCACCGATTCCGATACGCTCGCTTCCCAGATCGGCGACCTCGATGTCGAGCTCGTCACGGTCGACGCTTTCCAGGCTGAACTGGCCGATGCCCAGTCCTCCGATCTGGTGATCGTGCCCGATCCCGCCGCCAATATCACGGTCGATACCCCCGCGGACGAACTCCCCGCCGAACTCGCCGGGGATGCCGCCGAAGGCCGTCATGAACTGGTGATCGTCAATTCCAATATGGCCGATCTTGACAATGTCCTCGAACAGCTCGGCGACAGCCGGGATGTGCTGGTGATCGACCGCACCGCCGATGCATTCGAACAGATTTCCGATTATCTCGCCAATTCCGACACCGCCTACGATGCGGTCCACATTCTTACCCACGGTAATGAGGGAGGCTTCTATCTCGGCCATCAGAAAGTCGTTGCCGCCGATCCGATGGCGGTGTTCGACGGGCACATGGCTCAAAACGGCGATTTCCTGATCTACGGCTGCAATCTGGCCGCCACGGAAAACGGACAGGCTCTGATCCACAATATTGCCGACCTGACCGGCTGCGATGTCGCCGCTTCTTCCAATACGACCGGTGCAGCCTCGCTCGGCGGCGACTGGTCGCTGGAATACAATTCCGGAGACATCGAAACGACTGTCATTTCGCTGGATTCCTCCTGGGAGCATCGGCTGGCTCAGACCGTCTACAAGGTCGACAGCACTATCAGCAAGGATGATGAAAAGAACAATATATACAAATCCTTCGACAATGCTTTTACCGCTGCGGAAGATGATTCTGATGCCGCTATCCAGATCATCAAGGTTTCCGCAAATGACCATGGTATCAATTCCGGAGCAAAAACGATCAACCACAATCTGGAAATATCAATAGATTTGGCTTCTCTGGAAGACAACGTGACATTTACGTGGAATATCAAGAATCTGACCGTAACCGGCACTCTTACCATTTACAATATCGCGCTGGAAACCGCGAGCAGCTCCGAAGGCAGGGTGAACGTCAATGGCGGAACGGTCAACTTTAATAATGCGGTGAACAATGTCAATGTCTATCTGACCAACAGCGGTTCCATCTCCGTGGATGGAAGCAGCAACGTCCAATTTGTTGATGCGGCCGCCGGCACTTCGGTTACATTTGTCGCTTCCACCAGTTCCATAACCACGCTGGACCTGGAAGCCGGCGGTAGCTGGACTCTGAACAAAGGCACGATCGGCACCTTGTTCAACTACGGAGATGTCAATGCCACCGGAGCAACATTCACCACGGTCAGCAACTATTATCAGCTGAACATGGAAGGCGGGTCTGCCGATTCATTGATAAATCATTATTCTTCTGTCGGACTGACCATTGCCGGAAATGCGCAAATAACCACCCTGGATTCTGACTCGGTCGTCACGATGACCGGCGGAAGTATAACAACCGCCAGTCAATACGGTTCAAATTTCACGATGACCGGCGGCAGTATCGGCACCCTGACAGCCACTAACACAACTTTAAGCATTTCCCAGGCGACGGTCGGCACCCTGACCACCTATTCTACTGACCTGACGATAACTGCTGGGACCAGGATCACCGATACCCTGACCCACAATTCCGGCGATTTGACTGTCACAGGCGGACAAATCAGCACTTTGGAAAATAACAGCACCGGCACGAATTCGGTAAGCAATGCCAACATCACCAACCTGAACAATTACGGAGAAATTACGGTCAATGCCGGAACAACCATCAGCAAGGTCGAAAACTACGATAATCTTACATTTGCGGGCGGAACTGTTACCAGTACGGTCAACAATGCCGAGAATGCCGCAATCGACGTGACCGGGGATCTCACGACCGGACAGATAACCAACAGCGGGGAATTGACCATCGAAGCGACCCTCAGCATCCCGACGCTTGATGCCGCAAAGGCAATCGATAACAAGCTGACCGGCAAAATCATTTTCAAAAACGGAACTTTGTTCAATTCATTATCCGACCCGGTACTCGGACTGCATTACGGCACTGGTATTTCGAATACGGACGGCGGATCGGTCACCTCTTCCGACGATCCCAACGATCCCAATTACGGCACAATCCAAGGTTTTTCTTTCGCCGCGATGGTCCTGCCGGGCGGGGAATTCAATTTTAACAGTGTGAACAACGGCGTAGACGGTTTGGCTTCGCTGGCCGTGCGGGGCGGCAATGCCGATACCACGCAAGGTGAATTCATATATTTGAATGATGCTTTGGCGTATGTGATCGCGGCCTCTGGCTCGACCGCCTATTCCATCAACATCAATCTTGGTCTTCAGGTTATAACAGATACCGACGGCGACGGCATCGACGAGATCATTGATGACTACAGCAATTGGAAGGATTATTTGACCATTACGGCCGTCTCCGGGACAATCACCAACCTTTACAACCTCCAATCCAGCACTTACCTCAACAATGTGACGGTCAATCAGAATGTTTTCCTGAAAACTGATATTTCATTGGACCCGGATGGCAACAATAAATATTTCGCTCTGGAAAACATCACCTTCACCATTGAATCCGATGGTTCTTTGGCGGTCATCAACGGGAGCACCCTGAAAATGTCGGGAACCGCCCAGAATGTGGTTTCCGTTTCCGGACTTGACACTCCGTTCCCTGCCGTGACCCTCGGGCCCGGCAATTCCCATATCGTCAATAACGGGACATTGTCAATATTCGGCAATGACAATGGCGGCGGACTGGAAGGGGCCTATCTGAACCTTCCCGGAAAACTGCAGAGCGTGATCAACAACGGGACTATGGATATTGCAAATGCCCATTACAGTCTCAGCGTCGATGTCGCAACGGGCAAACTGCCGGATGTGGACGGCATTTTCAATACCGGCACTTTGACCATTTCCGATTCCGACTTGACCGGCACATTCCTTTCCGGAGCTGCAACTTCCGCGCTGGTCCGGAGCTCCAATACCGGCACCGTGACCATCACGGACAGCACGCTCAACTCAAATTCCAGCACCGGACGGAATTCCTTTGCCATTTACAATGACGGAAAACTGGAAATCACGGACAGTTTCATTAATGCGACAGGGTCGAAATCCTTCGGTCTTTTCAACGGCGTGAACAGCGATGCCACTTTCACGGTGACCAAACTTCCGGATTATATCGATATCACCAAAATTACCGGGCCTGATGGCAACACCGCTCTCCGTCAATATTCCGACGTGATCTATCATATCAAAGGCAGTGATTATTCGGTTTATAACGAAGGGATTTTCAAAACCGTCAACACGACTCAGAGCGGAACTGGATATATGGTTTCCGGCGGACTCCTCAACGGCACCCTGGCGAACATTGATTTCCGCGATGCTCCGGTTTACGCTTTGATCGGAAATTTCCAGACCATGTCGGTTGCCGATAAAACTGTAAAAACCAGCTTGAATGATATTACCCTGGTCGGTTATTTCGCCAGCGAAGGGACCGCCAGAAACGATCTGACCAATCTGATTTTGAATGGAAATCTGGACAATACCATTTCGGAAGTCTATGTGGCCGGTGCGTTCATGTCTTCCAATTTTACCGTGGGTGATGGAACCAAATCTGTCAAAGGCTATTATGGTACGCCGGGCAGTTATACTGCCATTACAATAACCAACCACGAAAGCAATACTGAAGGTTCCCGGAAGGGCGGTTCGATTTATTTCGGACAAAATGAACAAAGCCTGGTTTCGTTCAATTCCGAACTGGATTATATTTTCTACAACCTGTCCGGCGAAATGCTTTTCGATTATTTCGGCGGCCTTTCCTGCGAAAGCAATCCGGCTCGATTCTACAACCGCGGAGTAATGACCATCGACGGCACCCACGCCGGCGGTCTGGTCGAGGGCCTTTACCCGCTTTATGTGAAGCAGGTTTCTTCCTACAGGGACGCGCTGTTCGACTATATCGTGGCGGAAGGAATCGAGGACAGCGGCATTGTCAATTTCTATGCCAATATATATCATGTTGCCTCTGTTATCCCGAACCAGCTGACCTTGACCAATCTGAATGTCCGCAATACGCAGGATGCTTCCGCCGCGGTCACCAACTACGCCGGTAATCTGACTGTCAACGGCGGCCGGCTGAGCGGAACTTTTTCCGGATTGGACAATATGGAAGTTCATTATTACAAGTCTCCATCTACGAACGTGTATGACTTCTATATGATCTCCCCGATTGCGACACTGAACGGAGTGGAATCCGTCGCCGGTGCGGCTTATTCTGTCCGCAATGACGGCGATCTGACTGTCATTCCGAAAGGTGACAGCAAAAAAACACTGTTCACCAACCAGCTGGATTTCGGAACCCAATATGCCGGCAATTATATTGCGGTTTCCAATGTTTCCCTGGTTGCGGGAATTCATGAGATCGATTCTTCTGAAAGCAAAGTCTATACCAGACTTTATTTTGAATGGAACAGTGTGTTCGGAAGCAAACAATATGAAATCATCTCCAGTTCGGAAGGTTCGATCATTGACGATACCAGTCTGTATTTGCTGACCCCGGCGTCAACCAATGTTCGGACTGAAATCGAAAAAACGCCCGAGTGGTCCCAAACCTACTCCGAAGCAAAATATACGGTGACCAGCTATGGACCCATGCTGGTCAAGGAAGCCGTCACCTCTTTGGATCATGTTTCTTTCCTGGCACAGTCCAATCCGTATGAAAACACCGCCATATTCAACCGCGGCAAACTGACTGCCACCGATATCGATGCCGTCAACAAATTCAACGGATTCAACTATACGCTGGATGTTTCCGGCGAGGAATACGGCAGCATCTATGAGCCGTATGTGACCACATCGTTTTTTACCAGTAATTATTTCAATTATTCCCACGGAATTTATATTCCCGCACTCTACACTTCGAAAACGGACCTGGAAATCGGATTCTCCGTTTCAGCGTCTACGATCAAATCCACCGAATCGATCCATTGGAATGTTACGGTTCGCGGTGTCAAGGACGACAGTGCGGATTACTTGTATAAAGGCAACTTCGATGTCAACGGGTCTGCTTTGGGTATTTCGAGTTATGGTGAGCTGACTTTGGTCAATTTCTCGGTTTCCGCCAGAAACGCCGCCTATGCGATCCAGGTCGATGCCGGCGGGCTGCTGCATATTTTCAACGGGACTTATGACGAAGCCACGCATCAGTGGATCGGCGGCAGCAATGCGGTGATCAGTTCGGACGGCAATGCCAGCGGCATCATGCTTTACGGTTCCATGGAGATGATCAACGGGGCCATTACCGAATGCGTCGACGGCATCGTTGCGTCCGATACTGCCGGTCTGCTGATAGTGATCAACTCCACTATCGCCGGCAACAGCGGCTGGGGAATTATTTCCAGTATGAGCACTCCGGAAAGCTCTTCCAAACACAATTTCTTTGTGGCAGATTCCACTATTGCCTACAATGCCGGCGGCATC
>JAZUCR010000903.1:0-4584 GCA_045639225.1 Victivallales bacterium | reverse complement strand
CTCTGAGAACATCTTTTCCAGAAGATCTTTATACTGATGCTCATTGAAGCCTTCAAAGCCTTTCTGCGATTTCAGATAGGTATAGAGCGGCAGTTCGTTTTCCCCGTTCACATCGGCTTTCTTCATCTGCGGGAAAGTCGTGTTGAAGTGTATGGTACAGAACTCATGGATCTCCTCATCCGTACCCGGAGCCTGTCCGCCGAACTGATTGCAGGGGATGTCCAGAATCTCCAGCCCCTGATCGTGATAATCCAGATACATCTTTTCGATCGGCGCGTATTGCGGCGTGAATCCGCAGCCCGTGGCGGTATTGACGATCAAGACTACTTTGCCTTTCAGATCAGCCATTTTGATCACTTCACCCGTCCGTGCCGTCACGGAATAATCGTAAAATCCAGCCATTTTTGCTCCTCCCTGTTTTTCGGTTCGGCGGAATTGCTCTCCGTTTGGGGGAACAATGTAGTCCGCGGTTCAGGAAAAAGCAAATTCCGAACAGGAAAAGTTTTCCGAAAAAAGCACGGAGGAGACGGATTTTCCCGATTCCGGACCGGGAAGAGTTTCCCGGTTTGACGAAAAAACTGCAAGATTCTTTTATTTTTTTTGATAACGGGGTTGAAATCCGCTGGAAATTGTGGCAAATTACCATCTGTAACTATTTAAACGAAAACTGAGGAGTTTTTATCATGAAATTTATTGGCGATCAGATAGCGATCGGTGAAGTCCCCGTAACCCAGCTGGCGGAACAATACGGTACGCCGCTGTATGTCTATGACGAACAGAAGATCCGCAGCAATTTCCGGAAAGTCAGCAATGCCTTTTCGAAATATTATCCCGATTTCAAAATGTTCTTTGCGGTGAAAGCCTGCAACAATCCGGCGATCGTGAATATCCTGCGTCAGGAAGGCGCCGGGGCCGACTGTGCCAGTGTCAATGAGATCCTCCTGGCCAAATATGTCGGTCTGGGCGGTGAAAACGTCATGTTCAGCGGCAATTTCCTTTCCGATGACGACATCAAACAGGGGCTGGAAAGCGGTGTGATCTTCAACCTGGACGATATTTCCATTCTGCCGCGGCTGCTGAAATTCGGCAAGCCGGAAATGCTCTCCTTCCGGGTGAACCCCGGCTACGGCAAAAGCAATGTCGGCGAATATGTGACCAATGCCGGTCCCAATGCCAAGTTCGGGATCCATCCGGACAAAGTGCTGGATGCCTACCGGATGGCCAAAGAAGCCGGCGTCAAACGTTTCGGCGCACACATGATGACCGGTTCCTGCATCACCGATGCGGAATATTTCCCCTTCGTGACCGGCCTGCTGATGGACATCATCGGCAAGACCTCGAAAGAGCTGGGGATCGATTTCGAATTCGTCGACCTGGGCGGCGGTCTGGGAATCCCCTATAAACCGGGCGAACCCGCGCTGGACCTGGACAAGGCGGCATCGCTCACTGCGGAAATGTTCCGCAAAAAGAGTGAGGAATACGGAATGAAACCGCCGCAGCTGAAAATGGAACCGGCCCGTTATTTCGTCGGCAATGCAGGCTGGATCATCGGCCGGGTCCATTCCATCAAGGAATCGTATAAGAAGATCGCCGGCACCGACGTCGGCATGAACACGCTGGCACGTCCGGCCATGTATGGTTCTTACCATCACATCTACGTGAACGGCAAGGAGAACGAGCCCCGCAAGACCATCGGACTCTGCGGTCAGCTCTGCGAAAATACCGACTTCTGGGTCAAGGAACGCGACCTGCCGGAAAGTCTGACCGAAGGCGATCTGATCGTGGTGGAAAATGCCGGTGCCTACGGTTTCGGTATGAGTTACCAGTATAACGGCCGGCTGCGTCCCGCCGAAGTTCTGGTCAACGGCGCCCAGACGGAACTGATCCGCGCACGGGAAAATTTTGATGATATGATCCGTCATACCTTCGTCCCCAGTCATTTGAAAAGCTGACCGGGAATCTCCAAAACTGATTACAGGGAGTTGAAAAATGCTTCTTCAGAAATTAGCTCGATTTTTTTCCAGTGATATCGGTATCGACCTGGGCACTGCGAACTGTCTGGTCTATGTAAAAGGTCAGGGAATCGTCCTTTCCGAACCGTCCGTGGTGGCTATCCGGGAAAGAGACAATGAACCTTTGGCCGTGGGTGAAGAAGCAAAGCGGATGCTGGGCCGTACTCCGGTCGGCATCAAGGCGACCCGCCCGATGAAAGTCGGGGTGATCGCCGATCTGCGGGTCACCGAATACATGCTGCGCGCCTTTATTCAGAAAGCGAAAGCCAAAGTTCCCCCGCGCTGCCGCCTGATCAAACCCCGTATCCTGATCGCGGTCCCCTGGGGAATCACCGAGGTGGAAACCCGCGCCGTCAAAGACAGTGCCGAGAAAGCCGGCGCCAGTGAGATTTTCCTGGTCGAAGAACCCATGGCGGCGGCAATCGGAGTCGGTCTCCCGGTCTCCGAACCGACCGGCAGCATGATCGTCGATATCGGCGGCGGCACCACCGAAGTCGCCGTGATTTCCATGGCCGGTATTGTCCATGCCCGCAGTGAAGATGTCGGCGGCGATACCATGGACCAGGCGATCATCCAGCACATGAAACGGGTTTACAACCTCACGATCGGCGAACGGACCGCTGAGAATATCAAGATCAAAATCGGCAGTGCCTATCCCGATGAAACCACGGATTCCACCGAAGAAGTCAAAGGGCTCGATCTGGTCTCCGGTCTGCCGAAAACGATCCGCATCTCTTCCAAGGAGATCCGCACCGCTATCGAGGATCCCGTCATGAATATCGTTCTGGCAGTCCGCAATACGCTGGAAAAATGTCCTCCCGAACTGGCTTCCGACCTGATCGATCATGGCATCGTGCTGGCCGGCGGCGGCGCACTGCTCCGCGGTCTGGCCCGTCTGATCTCTGAAGAGACCGGTCTGTTTGTCACCGTTGCCGAAGAACCGCTTCTCGCGGTTGCCAAAGGCACCGGCATCATGCTGAAAAACATGGATGAGCTGCTGACCAATCTGTATTGATCTGCTGGTGGTTTTATGACCCTTACGACCATTTGGGAACCCCTGAAAACCTTTTGGATGAACTCCGTCACTCCGTTCTGGGTGACTTGGATCGCTCCCCCGCTGGAATTCCTTCTGATCCTGCTGATCGTTTACCGTCTGCTCTATTTTTTCCGGCGCACCAGGGCAATCAGTGTGTTGTGGGGATTTATTGTGATTCTGCTGGGACTGGGTGCAGTTTCCAATGTGTTGAGGCTGGAAGTTTTTCAATGGATTCTGCAAAGTCTCTGGCAGCTGCTGGCGCTGTCGATGATCGTGATTTTCCAGCCGGAACTGCGGCGTGCATTTGCTCAGCTGGGCAGTTTTTTTTCACTCTTTTCCCATGCCCATCAGCAGGCACAGAAGGAAGCGATCGAAGAAATCGGCAATGCCATGACTCAAATGTCTATCGCCCGTTGCGGCGCCCTGATCGTGATCGAACGGAAAATCGGGCTGGCTGCCATTATCAACAATGCCGTTCAGCTGGACGCCAAGATCAATTCCCTGCTGCTTCGATCGATTTTTTTCCCCGATTCGCCCCTGCATGATTGTGCCGTGATCATTCAGGACGGCAAGATCGTGGCCGCCCATGCAGTTCTCCCGCTGACGCAGGAAGAATTCTATCTTGCCCACGGCACCCGGCATCGCGCCGCTCTCGGCATCACCGAGGAAACGGACGCCATCGCCCTGGTCGTCTCCGAAGAAACCGGTGCAATCAGCTATGCTTACAAAGGGAAGATGTACCACAATGTCTCCGAGGCCAAGCTGACCGAATTCCTCAAGCGGAAACTGCTGGAACAAAAAACTTTACAGCAGCATGAAAAAGAAAAAGAGGAGGTTCATGACCATGACCCCCTTTGAACCGTGGAAAAAATTCTTCCAGGAGAAAGTTCTCGCTTTCTTTATGAAGAATCTGCTCTTCTTCGCTGCCGTGATCCTGACCTTGCAGATCTGGCTGGCCATCCGGCTTCAGCTCCAGGTCGACCGTGAGATCGAGATCCCCGTCACGATCCAGACCCAGGATAATGAAATTCCTCTGGGAACGCCCTCCCCCGATAAGGTTACGGTCACCCTGTCCGGCGGCAGCAGTCTGGTCAGCAACCTGACCGGAAGGGAATTGAAACTCGTGCTGAACACCAGCCGGGCCAAGAAAAAGGAAGAGGATAATGTCACCAAGTGCTCCTGGACCATCGATACCTCCTATATCGACGCGCCCTTCGGCTTGCGGATCAAAAATGTCTCGCCGGGACTGATCAAACTCTCGCTGGACAAATTCATCACCAAAGAACTTCCGGTGGAAGCGATCCTGAATGAAACCGATCTGCCTGCAGAATATAAAATCGGCAAAGTGACCATTGAACCGGAAAAGGTCACCGTGACAGCGCCGTCCTCCAAGCTCAGCAAGCTGAAAAAAGTCCGCACCACTCCGATCCCGCTGGATAATATCAATCACAGTTTCGACTGCGATCAGGGGATCGATTCGGAAAAATACACCGATATCGATTTCGACCGTAAAAATGTGCTGGTCCAGGTCGAGAT
>JAZUCR010000902.1:0-6139 GCA_045639225.1 Victivallales bacterium | reverse complement strand
GTTCAAGGCGCCGGTCTTGCCCCGTCCCCGATCGTTCAGCATAACGAAAACACCGATTACAGCTTTGTCTGCGATTCGGACGTGGTGGACGGTTCCCGGTTTTTCGTCATGGCGCGGGGCAAATTCCAGCAATATTTCGATGTGACCGATATCCTCGATACGCGGGAACGCCGCCGGATCGACGGCGATATCTACCTCCAGCCGCAGGATTTTTATGCCAACAAAATGTATTCGGACACCATTACGATCGCCATGAGCAATTTCGATACTCACGGATTCATCGTGCATCCCCTGTTCCTGCTCCAGGCCACCGAAATGAAGCGCAACTATTATGCCAAGGTCCCGTTCCGGGCGCTCCTGCCGAAAAATCTGGAAAACATTCTCGTGACCGGCCTGGCGGTCAGCGCACACCGGGACTGCATGCCGCTGATCCGGATGCAGCCCGACCTGCAGAATCAGGGTTATGCCGCCGGACTCGCGGCGGCGATGGCGGCGGAAGCCGGTCTGCCCATGCGGAAAATCGATATCCGGGAACTCCAGCGGAAACTGGTCGGCAAAGAGATCCTGCCGGAAAGCATCCTCAGCGAGACGGATGCCGTCGGCGGGATCGACAAGGATTCCAGTCACTACTTTCTGGCTTCGGTCTTCCTGGATGAGCAGGGTGCTCTGCCCCGTTTGAAGGAACAGTTTGCCGCCGATCCGCAGAATGTCCGGCTGGCGCATATCCTCGCTTTTCTCGGTGATGATTCCGGGAAGGAACTGATCCGGAAAACCGTCGACACCATGGATTGGGATCAGGGCTGGAATTATCGCGGAATGGGTCAGTTCGGTCCGTCCTGTTCCCCGCTGGACAGCATGATCTTTGCTCTCGACCGGATCGAATCCGCTTCGGAGTGCGTTCTGAAAAAATTGCAATCGGTTACGGATCAGACGGATTTTTCCCATATCCGGGCCGTGTGCATGTCCTTGATCAACCATCCGCAGAAAGCGGCAGCGGCGGACTTGAAGCGGCTGCTGTCACTGCCAGGCATGAGCGGTCATGCCGTGAAAAGCTATGCCGATGCCCTGGCCTCCAACCGGGAGGCCCGCAATGACACGACAGTGCGCAACAGCCAGCTCAAGGAGATTTATCTTGCCAAGGCTCTCTGCAAATGCGATCCGGAGGATGCGCTCGGGGCTGAACTGCTGGCGTCCTACCGCGATTCCATGCAGGGGTATTATTCGCTCTTTGCCGGAAATTGAGCTGCCGGCCTGACGAAAAAATGACCTATTCACACCTATTCAATCTTGACAAGAATAGGAAAATGGTTATAATATTTACAGTATCAGACAACGAATTGATGGGGAAGAACGATGGATCCGCGTGATCTGCAGGAATCCGGAAAAGTTGACCGGCTGGAACAACAGCTGCTGGAGGAACTCCGGAATGGAAGTTACGAAGAGGGTATGCGTTTCCATTCCACCCAGACAGCCGCGCGGGATTACACGGTTTCGCCGGCAACCGCCTACCGGGCTTTGGCACGGCTGGCGAAAAAAGGCTACCTGACCAGCCGTAACGGCCGCGGACTTTATGTTCGCCGGACCGGCCGCGGGAAACCGGTCGCTGCCATCGGAGTACCTTTCCGGCTGAAATACAATCCCCAGGTCGTCGATTTTTACGATACCCTGGCCGCCGCGGCCGGAGAGAAAGGGATCCGTTTTATTCAGAAAGAAGTCGACACCCCGGAAGACGAGAATCATTTTCTGGAAGAACTGACGGCTTCCGGCATCGACTGCGTGGTCCGGATGCCCCGGGCGTATGACAAACATGAAGAGCGGATCCACCGGAAACTCAAGGAACTCAATTTCCGCTGCGTGATCATCAACGATTTCTGGCAGAACGGACTGGATTTTCCTTCGGTCCGGCTGGATGAGGAAACCGGCACCATGGAACTGCTGGACTATCTGTATGCCGCCGGTCACCGGAAGGTTGCTCTGCATCAGGAATCGATCTACGGCATCCGGCCGGGCATCCAGACCGCGTTCATGCGGTGGCACTGGAAAAACGGGATCCTCATGGACGAACTTTCGGTCTTCTACTGGTCTTCATTACGCCCGAAAAGCACGGTGTTTTTCGACTGTCTGCACCGATCCGGCTACACGGCTCTGCTCTTTTCCTACGGGCTCAATGCCTGGGATATGAACAAATATCCGGCACGGCATCTGGAACGATTCGAAATCGTCTGTCTGGACAATATCGCGGATGTCCGCCGGGCCGGATTCACGGCATATGAAACGGATGACCGGAAAATGGCGGAAACCGCGATCGAACAGCTGCAGGATTTCGATCCTGCCGTTCCGCCGCCCAAGATCCTCATCCCGGGGAAACTCAGGATCAACCGGAAAAAATGAACTTTTTCAACCAGATAAACAATCAAAAACAAAGGAGAATTGTTATGAAGGCAGTATCAACTGCGCACGGCATGACACGAGTCATGCGGACTTTCACCCTTATAGAGCTGCTGGTGGTCATTGCGATCATCGCCATTCTGGCGGGAATGCTGCTGCCGGCGCTGAACCGGGCGCGCGAATCGGCGAAATCCACCAGATGCATGGGCAATCTGCGTCAGGTCTATATCGATTTCGTGAATTATTGCGATGCGCAGAAAGGGTTTATTCCGTGCGATGACCTGGGGGAAAAATGGCCGATCGTCCTGCGCCGGGTTGCTTTCCCCGGCGTCGGCGCCAACCATGCCCATTGGAAACCCTACCTCTGCACCGCCAACCCGTATGCGAAACGTTATCAGGACCGCACCTATTATCCGCTGATCAATATTGCCTGGAATCTTACGCTCAAGAGTTTCAAGCGGGTCCAGGCGATCCCCCGCTGGAAAGTCATTTTCGGCGACGCAAAATCCCTGCAGCTGATCTCCGACAAGAACAATTTCGGATTTTACAACGAACTGCGGAAGGAGATCGTCGATATCCACATGAAGGGCGCCAACTATCTGTTCGTCGACGGACGGATCCGGAACATTCTGTATTCCCGGATGTATTCGAGCGGCTCCGGCATCATAGCGCCGGACAGCGCCACCACGGCCCCGCCGGCCTGGCTGAAATAAGATCCAAACTTTTCATAATGCAATAACAAGGAAAGACCGAAAAATGAAAATCAAGAATTGTCTGCTGGCTTCGCTGACCCTCACTGCAATGCTGGCTGCCGGATGCCGGACCACTGCAACTGCCGAAACCAAACCGGAAAAGACCGGATGCACCTGTGACTGTGCTGAACGACTCAAAATCGATATGGAAGACTTCGGGATCGCGGTCCGCCCTGCAGTACCGGACCTCGGCCGGAAATGCGAACTGGCTGTCCGGATCACCAACGCCGATCCCGCCCTTCCGGCGACCGTCACCGCCGAAATCGACGGCAAAAAACTCGGAACCGTCAAATTAAAACCGGGAAAAAATCTCGCGGTCTTTTCCTTCCAGCCCGAAACGACCGGCTGGAAGACCGCCAAAGCGACCGTCCGGCAGGAACGGAATCAGGCCGAAGCCTCTTTCCGTTTTCCCGTGACCGCCCGCCGTCTCCATTTCCCCTGGTTCGGGTGGAATGACAACGAAGGGAAAGTGGAAAAATGCCGTTTCCCGACGATGATGCTGGCGCGCAATTCCAAAGAGATCGCCTACTGGAAACACCGCGGGGTCATGGCCGGCCGCTGGAAAGACGGACGTCATCGCGGCAAGACCGTGGAGGCTTGCGCCGCCTACTGGCCGCAGAAAACGGAAGGCTACGATGCGATCATGATCGATGAGATTGGCGGTTACGACAGCGAATCGGTGAAAAACACTCCCCGCGTGAAGGGACTCGCCAAATACTGCAAGGAGAAAAACGATGACCTCTTCGTTGCCCTCTGGGTGCCGGGCGTGCTGCCCGAAGCCCTTGCCGCCATCACCAAAAGCGTCTACCGGAAAAAAGGCGTCGACCTGCTGATGCTCGAAACCTACATCAACTATCTCAATCCGGAACTGAAATCCTATTATCCGTCCGAACTGCTGCGGCTCCGGATCGACGTAGCCCGCAAGCAGGATGTGCTGACCCATTCGATCATTACGATCGGCATCCACGGCATGGCTGAGGTCCGCCCGCTCAGCCACGAGGAACTGGAAGACCAGGTCCGGCTGATCAAACGCCTGGCCCCCGAAATGCCCGGTCTCTGCGTGTATGCCTCCACCAAAAAAATGACGAGACGCGACCTGGTCTTCCTGGCCGACCGTCTCTGCGGCAAATATTATGTCGCTCCTGTGCTGACCCTGCTGGCCGAAACCGTGCAGATCTCCGACCCCGCTCCCGTGCGGGGCAGCCAGGTCCGGATCCGCGGCACCGTCATGAACGTCGGCGGCATGGATTCCGGTCCCGTCACCGTCCGTTTCTACGACGGCAATCCGGCGAACGGCGGCGGGCTGATCGGTGAAAAACGGATCGAGAAAGTCAACGCCCTCCGCGACGGCAAGGATTTCCCCAAAGGGGTTGCCGTGGACTTCGACTGGACCGCCGGACCGCAGGGAACGCATGAAATTTTCATGGAGATCCTGCCGGAAAATCAGGATGACACTTTGCTGGACCACCTTGCCCGCCGGACGATCATGGTCCGCTGACGGAGACTGAAATGCAGAAGCAAGGTGAATTTCTAATCCGTCCGATGATTCCGGTCGCCGGTCAAAGCTGTGAAGTGGAAACCGCTGCTCCGAAAAAAAGCAAAACCAAGCTTTTCATCAACGGAAAACTCTATGCGGAACAGACTGCGGTCAACGGAACGGTCTGTTTCCAGGTCGTCTTCGAACGTGCTGCATACTATGAACTGCGTGCGGAATGCGGCGGCCGGGTGATTGCCAGCGGGCAGGCGGCCGTGACCGGGCGGCATCTCTATTTCCCATGGTTCGGGGCCTTCAAGGATCCGGAAATGATGGACTGCCGCTATGCCAATATGGTGCTCGCACAGGATTACCGGATTCTGAAAGGGGCGGAGGCCGAGCGTCATCCCTGGCCGCAGTTCGCACTGTCCGATCCCGACGAAAAGGAGATCGCCTACTGGAAAAAACGCGGGGTGCTCGCCTGCGCCTGGAAAGCCAGTTTCCACCGCAATAAAAAGGAATACACCGCAGAAGATCTGGTGAAATATCTCGAATACCAGTATGCCGATTACCCGTTCGACGGCGTGATGATCGATGAACTCGGCGGCTACGATTACGAAAAGCTCCGCAACGGCAGGATCGTCAGCGGACTGAAGGAGTTCTGCCGGAGACATCCCGACCAGTTCCTGGCCCTGTGGATCTGCGGCGCGTTGAAAGACCCGATGTCCGAACTGGTCAAAAGACCGGGCGGCAAATCCGGTTTCGACCTGCTCATGCTGGAAGTCTATTTCAACTACAAGACCCCGGATATGAAGTCCCTGCATCCGTTCCGCTATCTGCAGGAAGGGATCGACAGTGCGCACCGGCAGGACATTCTCCCGCAATGCGTCTTCACGATCGGGATTCACGGCAATTACGACAAGTATGAGATTCTGCCGGAAGAACTGGAACCGCAGTATCAGTATATCCGGTATCATGCGCCCAGCATGCCGGGCATCGGTTTTTATGCCGCGCACTGCCGGGACCGGGAGCTGGTCGGACTTTGCGACCGGCTCTGCGAAAAATATTTCATCCGTCCGGTCATCACCGCCTATCCGGAAACGGTCTGGGTGACCGAACAGCCGGGCGGCGCCGAACTCAACGTGGAAGTTCTGAACATCGGCGGCACCGATTCCGGCCCGGTTACGGTCCGGTTTTACGACGGCAATCCTGCCTACGGCGCCGCCCCGTTCGCCGAACAGAAACTTGCCAGTCTGCCCGCGCCGAACGACGATTTCCGGCAATTCGGCAAACGCATCCGCCAATCTTTCCGGACCAAGCGGAAAGGTTATCACGAGATCTGGATCGAACTCTGTCCCAAACGGAAGGACGACACCCTTCTGGAGGGGGTCCTATGCAAAAAACTTTATGTGCGCTGACCGGTCTGCTGCTGTCCGGTGCGCTCGGCGCTCTGGAAATCGTATCCTGCCGGCCGGGCACGGACGGGACCCTGATCCAATGGAAGGATCCCAAGTCGGGGGCCAAG
>JAZUCR010000901.1:0-1809 GCA_045639225.1 Victivallales bacterium | reverse complement strand
AACAAGAAGATGTCCAAGTCGCTGGGGAATTTCTACACGCTGCGCGATCTGCTGGCGAAAGGCTACACGGGCGCGGAAGTGCGCTGGGCATTGATCGGGACGCATTACCGTTCGAAATTGAACTTCAGTTTCGGACTGCTGGACCAGGCGCGGAACACGCTGCGAAAATTCAGCGATTTCTTCGGACGTCTGCGTGAACTGCCGGCAGGCAGCGCGGGCAAGGAAGCCGCGGCGGAACTGGCGGCCAAAGCAGATCAGGCGTTCGCCGAAGGGATCGGCAACGATCTGGGGATCGCCGAAGCATTGGCGGCGGTGTTCACACTGGAACGCAATGTCAATTCCGCGCTGTCGAAACAGGAATTCCAGCGGGAAGCCGGCGAGATCATTCTGGAGCAGTTCCGGAAATTCAACCGGATCCTCGGTGCACTGGATGTGGATGCGGCGGAAGCGGCGGAAGAGATCCCGGAAGAGATCCTGAAACTGGCGGAAGCCCGGACCGCGGCGCGCAAAGCGAAGGACTTTGCCAAAGCAGACGAACTGCGCAATCAGCTGAAGGCCGCCGGCTGGGTGGTCGAGGACAAACCCGGCGGATTCAACATAAAAAAAGCGTAATTTTGCGTTTCCCAGGGGTTTTGAACTTGAATATATCGCAGGAATGCGTTACATTACCGGATAAGTCAGCAACCTTAAAAATAAGGATGAAACAATGGTCATAAGAAAAATGAACACGGTGCTGGTCAAGCACAACAAGATCCTTTTCGGAATCTTCTCGGTCATCATCATCATTTCGTTTGTGTGGTTCTTCACTCCCGGTCTGGACGGGTCGCTGCTGTTCGGCGGCGCGGGTGCGTCCCCCAATGCGGCGGTCGGGACCGTGTTCGGGAAAAAGATCACCAACAAGCAGTATCAGCAGGCGTATCGGGACCGGGTGCTGGTGCTGGAAGCCCTGACCGGCCGGGATGCCAGCCAGTTCCACAGCTATATCGAGCAGACGCTTTTTCAGGAAATCGCCCGGGAAACCGCGGCGGAGGTGCTGGGTATTTCGGCGACCGATGAAGAAGTGAGCAATTTCATCCGCAACGCCTGCGCGATCTTCCGCGGCAAAAACGGCTTCGATCCGGAACTTTACAAGAAATTTGCGCAGAATATTCAGGAGCGGGAAGGCCGTTCCATCGCCGAATTCGAAAATCTGATCCGCCGGATGCTCGCGGCCGACAAAGTGGCTTCCGAACTGACCTCCGGCGTCTATCTGACCCCCGATGAAAAAGACCGGATGGCCGTGCTGCTGAAAGAAAAATTCAATGCGAGCATCATCGAGTTTCCGTTCAACAATTACAAAAATATCAAACGCGGGTCCGCCGAAGCCAAGGCCAAAGGTCTGAGCGACACCGATATGCTCAATTACTACAAAGCGCATCAGAAACAGTTCATGACCGCGCCGCAGATGAAGGCGCTGATCGTGCGTTTCCCGTATGCCCCCGCCAACTATGCGCCGACGGCGAAAGAGATCGAAGCCTATTACAAGGCCCATGAAAATGATTTCAAGAAAGCCGGCAAAGTGCAGCCGCTGGCTCAGGTCCGCAACCAGGTTGCCGAAGCGATCCGGCAGGAAAAAGGACGGCAGAATGCCCAGCAGCGGGCGAAAAATTTCCGCGATGCACTGTATTCCGCCTCGGAATCGGTTGAAAATCCCGCCAGGCAGATCGATCTGCTGAAGAAACTCGCCGCACAGCAGAAACTCAACCTGATCCAGACCGACTGGTTCACGGCCCAGGCTGCCGAACTGAAGGGGATCGGCAGAGAACCGGA
>JAZUCR010000900.1:0-5907 GCA_045639225.1 Victivallales bacterium | reverse complement strand
GAACCGGATTCATAATATTCATTCTCAAGCGAGGTCGATTATGGTTCGTAAGGCATTAACGGCGCTGGTGCTGCTGGGGGCTGGCATATTATGGATGACGGCAGCGGAAAATATCCGTATTTATGCAGAGCCGGTGGATGGCAACATCACGGTCTGGAAAGGCTACAAAAGGATGTTCCATTCCGTTCACGGCTCCCCGAACAACCTGGTATTCGGAATCCGGATCCAGAATGATTCCGCCAAATTCAAACTTCAGAATCCGGACTTCAAAGTAACCGTCCCCGCCGGAGTCCGCGTGGAGGAAATTCTGGGACTGTGTTCCAGTCCCCGTACCGGTTACGATGAACGGTTCCCGCTCCAGATCCGGAAGGAAAAACAGGCAGACAATTCGACGGTCTACTCTTTCCCTAATCTGACCGAGTTCTTCAATGTTTACCGCGCCCTGCGGCCGGCCACCCGGGAAATTGTCTTTTATTTCGAACCGGAAAAATTCGACCCGGACAAAGAATACCGCATACTGTATGATTTCTCCCACAACGGGATTAAATTCAAACAGCGGCACCTGCTGCTGAAATTTATTCCGCCGGTTCCGACCATGTCACTGCCCAGACGGTTCCGGATCTACAATCTGCTCAACCGCCTGTGGTCCTTCAAAGTGGTCGACAAGGCATTGCTGAAGCGGATCATGAAAAAATATGAGGCGGCGGGGTTGAATTCCGCCGGATGCGTTAATCCGAACTGGGAAAAGGATTATGAAAAAACGCTGCGGGACGCCGGCTGGCATTTTACTCATAATATGGTCTGGGATCCGCTGATATACCCGATTGCCAAACCGGTCAGGATGGCGGTTCTTGCCAATGGAAAAACCTCGCCGAAAGTGAAATGTATTACCGCGGCGATGAAAAATACCGATCTGATGATGGCGGTGGACAAACGGTCATTGAGATGTGAAACAATCATGGATGGGGATGGTCTTACCATCGACCATGAACCCTTCGGTTATATGAAGAATGTTTGCTTCTGCAAAGAATGTCTCGATCTGTTTGCCTCGAAATATAAATTGAACCGGGCAGAATTGACTCCGCAGATCATTCAAAAGAAATATGCGGACCAATGGCTGGATTTCGCCATCGACAACAATGTCAGGATTCTGGATTTGCGGATTCAGGAGTTCAAACGCCGCTGTCCTCATTCCAAAGTGTTTCACTATAATTACTTCCTGCCGTTCGACCAGCCGGAAAAACTGGCCGGATTGTTGTATGGATGCCCTCTGGATCCCAGAAGAATCGAATATTTCATTGACTGCCACATTCCCAGCACCTATGCGGAGCACGGCAACAATTTGATTCGACATATGCGGCGGCAGAAAAAATATCTGCGCAAACCCGTCGGAGCCACGATATCCACAGACCGTTCCATTTCGCTGTTTGCCGGATACCTTTCGCCGGATGACATGCGCAGTCCGCAGGGAACCCGGCTGGAAATTCTCACCATTGCGGCATTGAACGGCCCGCTGGTGATAAATTACTGTCAGACCTATACCCATGACGGAATGTTTTTCCATGAAGTCGCCAAGGCAATGCACGCAATCGCCGTCTGTGAAAACTTTTATCTGGACGGCGAGGAAAGTCAGGCCGTGACCGGAGTCATCAACAAAGCCTGGAACAAGCAGTATGAAGATGAAGACTTGGCGGAAAACTTTGCCGTCATCACCAAACAACTGGGGAATGAAACGCTGGCAACGGTATTCAACTACGGTCGGGAAATTCCCATCAAGACGGATTTCCGCTACCAGGGAACGCTGAAGAATTTCCATGTCAGTGATCCGGTCAATCGCATTCAATATTTGTGCAACGGGAAAAAAGCATGGTCCTCCCAGGCATTCTCCGCCTTGTTCCAGCGAACGGTCCAACCGGAAGATACCATTTTCGTTCTCTGTTCGGATAAACCAGTGCCGGCGGACTATAAAACCATCAATCTGACAGGGACGGTCGGATCCGATTCCACGGCTGCCGGCAGCGGATCTGCCCTGGATGCGGAGCGGGAACATATCCGGTCGAAACTGGAACAGAATTATCCTTCCCGCAAACATCAAACCAGTGAAATCATCAACCAGCCGAGGACCGTCATCACCCGGACCCCGGCTCAGGAAGTGAAATTTTCCCTGAAATCAGGCTTGATCGTATCTTGGAAAGATCTGAAAACCGGAACGGAAGTCATCCGGAACGTTGATCCGGAAAAATACAATCTGGGTGCAGGCGCAGCCTGGAGTATGGCTTGGCAGCCGCAAAGTCTCCGAGACCAGTTTTACGGGATGCACCTGTCATACCGCAATTACGAACAGAATATTACTGATGACGGACGGATTATCATCAAGCTGGGCTTCCTGAATGAAAATTTCTTCATCTGCAAAGAGTTCGAGCTGGCGCCGGAAACTGCGTCCGTGAAAGTCGCCACGTCCTTCAAAAATATGCGTTCCTTCTCCCAGAAAGCAGCCTTCGTATTCCGCTCCTGCTTTGATTCCAATCAGATCAGCTGTCAGCTGGATGGCAAAAAGGTGCCGATCGAAAGTTTCAACAATTTTTATTACACTACGCAGGCGGGGAAAAATCAGCATCGCCTCGCTAAAATGGAGTTTCTGGGTCCGGTCATCCGGCAAAACTCGGCCAAGGTGTTTCTGCCCGGCCGGGAACTGGATTTCAGATGGAAAAATCCTGCCGGGGTAGTCTCCCGCGTGCTGATTTACCGGGATGAGCAAGTTTCATCTTTCGAAATCTGCACGGGAATCCGGACGATCCGTTCCATGCGGGAATTTTCTTTTGTCTATACCATGACGGCGGTTCGATAAAAACTTCAGCAAGAATGCAGTCGGGACCATGCCGGCTGCCGTCTGCTGTATCTGGATTGTCGATCCTCATTTTTTCAAACAAGGGGAACAAATGTTTTGTCAATACAAAATCTGGCGCTCCATATACAGTGATTTTGCCCCATTTCCGGAATCGGATCTGGGCGACGAAACCTGTCATGCACATGAAGTCTACACGGAAGAAAGACTGCATGCCATTGCAGAACAGGGATTCAACGGAATCTGGGTTCACGCTCTGCTTAGTCATATTGCGCAGGCGGACCCTTTTCCGGAACTTTCGCCTCATGCGGAAATCCATCAGAAACGCTTAAGGATTTTAATCCGCCGGGCGGCCAAATACGGAATCAAAGTATTCCTGTATATTCAGCCCCTCCGCGCGGTACCTTGGTCGGAAGAAAAATTCTGGCGGAAATATAATGCGGATTTGGGCGGAACCGAATATCCGGCTCAAAAAGAACGCTGCCTTTGCATTTCCACCGAACCGGTAAGAAAGTGGATTGAATCTTTGTCGGAAGAAATGGCCCGGAAACTGCCGGAACTGGGAGGTGTTTTGTTGATCACAGCCTCCGAATTGCCGGGCCATTGTTACAGCCACCGGCAGCGCAAAGGGGAACAATGGGGCATCGAGTGTCCCCGCTGCAGCGAACGCGGTCCGGAAGAAATCGTTGCGGATCAGCTGGTTGCGGTCCGCAACGGCATCCGGAAAGCATCCGCCGGAATGGAAGTGATCGTGTGGACCTGGTCCTGGAGTTTATGGCGATTCCAGCCGCCATGGCATGAAATCTCTGACCGGTTGCCGGCAGATATTGCCATTCTGACGGATTTCGAACGCGGCGGACATCAGGACTTCTGGCATCGACAGGATCATTGCATTAACGAATATTGTCTGAGTTATGCCGGTCCCTCGGAAACCTGCCGGGCCATGCTGCAATATGCTCGATCCCGCGGGATGAAGAGATTAGTCAAGCTGCAACTGGGTACGACTCATGAATTAGCCTCAGTAGTCAGTTTGCCGCTGTTGACCAATGTGGCTAAAAAAATCCTAGCCTGCCGGGAATTGAATATCGACGGTTTTCTTGGCTGCTGGAATTTCGGTTCGTTTCCTTCCGCCAATACGGCCGCGGCGCAATTTCTGCTTTCCTGCCCGTTGGAACCGGGAAAGGATCCTCTGAAACTATTCGTGAAGCAATATTTCGGACCGGACTGCGATGCAGATGCGGTGATCCGGGCTTATGCGGGTTTTGCGGAGGCCATGTACCATTTCCCATTCAGCAACGTTTTCATTTATAACGCACCGACCAATTATGCCTTGGCATATTACGAAGTTTATCGGCCGGGTCCACTGGAAGGAAAACCGTGCGGCCCCTCCCATCTGGATATTCCCGACCGGGGTGACTCCTTAGCCGGCTCTTTCGACTGGAAATCCAGCGGATTTCAGGAAAAGGATGTGTATTCGCTCCCGGAAATTCTGGAAACCCTGCCGCATTTATGTTCCGCTTGGACGGAATGTGTAAGGGCCTTGAAGGCCGCATTCGGTCCTTCCGGCGGAAAGTCCGCCGAACTGGAAATCAACAATGCGGAATTGATCGGGATCATCTGGCAAAGTCTGCTGCACGCATTTCGAAGCTATGCCGTGCGCCAGGCATGGGACGAATCCAAACGTCCACGTCTGCATCAGATCATCCGAGATGAAATGGATCTGATCCCGACGGCAATTCCCCTGTTGATGAAAGACCCGCGTCAAGGCTGGCACGGAGAAGCGGCGGCCTATTTGTTTTCCCCGGAAAAAATCGAAAAAAAACTGACTGTCCTGAAAAGTTATCTGCAATGTTGAAACATTTCATGAGAAGATAAAAACCATGCATAAATCTCCGTGGAAGGCAATCGATAATCACACGGACAGTGCGTGGCAGCCGCAGCTCAGTTGGTTAGAGCGCATGAGTTGGGCTTGACTTTTTGGCAATGATGGTGTATTTTGGTTACGTTTTGGTTACGATTGGCAGCTAAAACACTCGAAAAAACAAGAAAAACAGAAGACCGCCAGAAAGAGAAAAAACGCCAAAAAAAGTAAGCCGGAATTGCTTGAAAATCAGGAAATTGTGTTTAAAAAGGAATGGGGTGGCGCTTTTCGTTCCGAAATTAGCCTTCACCGGAGAGAGTTCAACTCTCCAACGATGGCAGTTTTTATTAACTGAAAAATTCCGTTTTTGCGCCTTCCTGCCTCAAATAAAGGCGCAGTTAATGAAAACTGCACCCCAGTTTACATTAAGTCGATTTTTCATGGACGGCAAGAATTCTCGCGTTTAATTGAATTTTTTTGCGCGCTATCATATTTCATATTGTTACCTCCATGTTGTTGTGTTTACATCCGAATATATGGCACGAAATGCTGCGACCCTGACAGTCGCTTTGTCATTTGCATCACAGTTCGCCCTCCACGTAGGGCCAGAGGAGTCCGGAGAGGCGGCGGGCGATGTAACTGGGCGGGGTCTTGGTGGTGATCCGGAACTTCAGATTTTCATCGCAGAAACATTTGCCTCTTGCATCATAGCCTTTGAACGTTCCGCCGACGCCGTCGTAATTGATATCGACGACGAACTTGCGGCCGTCGAGCCGGTAAACGTATTGATAGTCGCCGAATTCGTTGTGCAGATCCTCGCGGACGAACCCGGCGAGACGCAGACCCTCCTCGGTCTGATCCTTGATCTTTTCCCAATACTTTCTGGCGGCGACCCCTTGACGGCGCGTACGTCTGATCTCCAGGTCGATCCGGACGCGCATCAGCTTGTCTTTCAGTTTTTCAAGTAATTTTCCCATGGTCACATCCTTTCCCGTTCGGTCCGTCACAGGGTATATGGCGGAATATGCCGATCTCCTGACAGCATTGCCGGAAAATGGCGGCTTTTTCTTCCGGTACGACCGCGGGAGCGAGACAAAGCGGGCAGAGAAACGCCGCATCGTCCCGCACGGGTTCTCCGTCCGCGGCGTAAAACATCACCGGATTCAAGACGAAAGTTGCGCCGCAGGCAAGGCAGTAAGCG